>NZ_JADBTZ010000083.1:0-12109 GCF_020245885.1 Microcystis sp. M165S2
AAACGCCTTGGGAGAGTCCGGCCTCTGGATTCTTAATGGAGACATTGAGAATCTAAGCTGTCTCGTTGAACAAGGAATTTCTAACAGCGATGGGTCAAGAATCCCCCGTCACAGCGTAGCTTGACGGTGGGAGTATGTCAAAGTTAGCGGTAACTCTCGATAGATGCGATATTACAGGGGGTTTCCATAGGCGATCGACTATTTGTGTTACACTGATCGCCAATGTCAACCATAAAATTAATCCTATTGATCATGTTAAATAGCAGCCAATTACAGGATTTAATCAGTAAATCACTACGTTATCTGTTAATTATCGGCACTATTGCCCCCCTAACTTCCTTAGAAGCCCGCCCAGTCCAAGCCACTCCTGCGAGTAGTCCTGCACCCGCTAAAGAAGCGATTGCTCCTATCCCCGCAGAAAGCAAAGAGTACACCCTAGGAGAAGGGGATAAAGTCCGCGTCACCGTTTACCAAGTCGCGGATTTAAGCGGCGATTTCCTCGTTTTAGCCGATGGAACCCTGACTTTACCTCTAATTGGTAGCGTCAAAGTGGAGGGAATGACCGTCACCGAAGCCGGCCAAACCTTGGCCAAACGTTACACCACCTATCTCAAACGTCCCGTGGTTACTGTTAGCATTCTCACCCCCCGGCCTCTGCAAATCGCCATCGCGGGGGAAGTTAATCGTCCGGGTACTTACACAATTAACCCCGAACAAAGCCAAAAAACGCCCCTATTGACCGAAATAATCCGGCAAGCGGGGGGAGTGACTACGGTGGCCGATATTGGTCAAGTTCAAATCCGACGCAACCTCAAGGGACAAGAACAGCTAATTCAAGCCAATCTCTGGCAATTAATCCAAAAAGGCGATAAAACCCAAGATATTAGCCTCAGAGATGGTGATAGCATCGTTATTCCCACCAAAACAACCCTTAGCGTCGGGGAAGTCAATCAATTAGCCGATGCCAATTTTGGACTAGATAGCGATCGAGAAATTAATGTTACTGTGGTGGGAGAAGTTTATCGTCCGGGGTCCCATCGCATTGTCCCCACTCCCAACAATAACAATAACAACAATAATGACCAAGATCGCGGCGGCACCAGGAAACCGGCCCGACTAACCCAAGCTATCCAACAAGCGGGAGGCATCAAACCTCTCGCTGATATCCGACAGGTACAAGTGCTGCGTTATACTCGTGACGGTTCCCAGCAGAAAATCCCCGTAGATCTCTGGAGTTTGCTCGATAAAGGTGATATGACCGGCGATATCTTTCTTCAAGAAGGGGATACAGTGATTATCCCCACTGCTACTGAAATCTCGGCCAAGGAATCGGAAACCCTAGCATCGGCCAGTTTTGCCCCTAAAACCATTAACGTGAAAGTGGTCGGGGAGGTGAAAAAACCGGGGACAATTGAAGTTCCTCCCAATACCCCTCTCAATCAGGCAATTTTAACCGCAGGAGACTTTGATAAGCGTCGGGCCAATCAGTCCACAGTGGAATTAATTCGTCTCAATCCTAACGGGACCGTCACCAAAACCTCAATTAACATCGATTTTTCCCAGGGTATCAACGAGAAAACTAACCCGATTCTCCGCAATAATGATGTGGTGGTGGTTCATCGTAGCGGTCTGGCCTCTGCTACCGACACCCTCGGCACGGTTTTAAGTCCCTTTACTGGTCTGACGGGTTTCTTCAACGGATTTTTTAATCTTTTCCGTTAAAAAAGTTTACTTTACCCC
Source organism: Microcystis sp. M165S2 (assembly GCF_020245885.1). Taxonomy (NCBI): domain Bacteria; kingdom Bacillati; phylum Cyanobacteriota; class Cyanophyceae; order Chroococcales; family Microcystaceae; genus Microcystis; species Microcystis sp. M165S2. The sequence continues at coordinate 1,741 of NZ_JADBTZ010000083.1, forward strand.
GATGTCAATAGCTAAGTAATCGAGCTAATAATAGATATAGAAACGGCAAAAAGTCGTGAGCAGTCACGGCTTTTCTGCTCAATAGACTCAGGAAAGAAAACTATGATTTTTCTCCTTACTCTAGCCCTAATCGCCCTGTCGATTAGCTACAATGTTCAAGGCGAAATAATTAGCCTCAGTACCCGCTTATTAGGTCTTTTTTGTGGCTTGTTAAGTTTGTTCTTTACACCCCTACCAGTAAAAGTTTTTATCCTTGTCACCTTAGTCCTCTTTAGCTGGGATTTTCAGCCCTAAACCCGACTGAAAACCTAAGCATACTTAACCCATCAAAAAACTGTTATGCAAAAACGCTATCTCGGTCAGACTAATATAGAAATTACTCCCCTTCTCGTGGGTACTTGGCAAGCAGGAAAAAAGATGTGGGCAGGTATTGAAGATGAGGAAAGTATTAAAGCAATTCGTGCCGCTTTTGAGGCAGGAATTACCACTGTAGATACAGCCGAAATCTACGGGGAAGGTCACTCAGAATTGATTGTCGCTCAAGCTTTAGCCGATGTGCGAGAACAGGTAATTTATGCCACAAAAGTTTTTGCTAATCACCTCAAATATGAGCAAGTTATCGCAGCTTGCCATCGCTCTTTAAAAAACCTCCAAACTGATTATATCGATCTTTATCAAATTCATTGGCCTAGTGGCTCATGGAACACGGAAATAGTGCCTATTTCTGAAACTATGGCCGCTCTTAATTATCTGAAAGCACAGGGAAAAATTCGAGCTATAGGGGTTTCCAATTTCTCCCGCTCTCAACTGGAAGAAGCTAGTCAATACGGCAGAATTGAGAGTATTCAACCTCCCTATTCTCTGTTTTGGCGCTCGGTAGAAAAGGAAATTATGCCCTATTGTATAGAGAATAATATTTCTATTCTGGCCTATTCTCCCCTTGCCCAAGGTTTATTAACAGGAAAATTTAGAACCGGTTATCAGTTGGCAGCGGAAGACCATAGAATTAAAAATAAACTCTTTCATGGCGAAAACTTTCCGAGGGTACAAGCGGCTTTAAATCAATTAGAACCGATTGCTGACCGCTATAATTGTTCCCTAGCTCAATTATCTCTTGCTTGGTTAATTAAGCAACCCCAAACTAATGCAATTGCTGGGGTAAGAAATGCCGCTCAAGCAGTTAATAACGCTCAAGCAATGACAATTAATTTAACCCCGGAAGACCTAAAATTAATTGATAATATTGGTAAACAGGTAACTGATTTCTTGGATGATAATCCCGTGCTGTGGGATTTCTAAAAATTATACAGCAGTTATCTTAAGGGTGAAGACAGAAGCTTTGGTTAATTCTCAGGAAAAAGCCTGTATAATGACAGCTATAGTCCGATTCTTATCGCAGGATTATACCTATGGCTAAATCCAAAAAACACAATCTGCAATGGATCAAAGAAACCCTCGATTTAAATCCAGATCATAACTGGAAATCTAGTCCGGGTAACAGTATTTTTGTAGCTGGTCGCGGTGCAGTTCGCTTTGAAGTTCCGCAAGATTGGCATTTTGAACCCGATGATAATTCCTTTCGTTTTTTAGATAGAAAACCCCCCGATGATGATTGTCGTTTAGAGGTTTCCTATAATCTACTTCCCCCCGGAGATTGGAAAGAATTACCCCTGAAAGGAATGGTCAAAAAATTAGCTCGTGAAGATAGCCGCAATCCTCACGAAATCGGCGAAGTTATCCAAGAAAAACGCCAAACCGTACGCATTGTTTGGGTGCAAATTCAATTCATCGACCCCCAAGAAAATCGGCCAGCTTATTCGCGCATTGCCGTGGGCATTGGTTCCGGGGTTCAATGTTTAATTACTATGGATTATTGGGTCGATGATGCGGAAAAATTCACCCCCGTCTGGGATACGGTTATCTCCTCACTGGTGTTAGGTTTATACATTCGCGATCCCCGCAGCGGTTTAGCTTTCCCCGACTAAAGGTAATAGCAATTTTGCGGGAAAATTTCCTTGACAAAAAACCTTAATTGTGATAGTAGAAAAATCGATCGCTCGACTCTGGTGGGGATAGCTGCCGGTCCCCGCATTGACGGGATGTGCGGGAAAGCAAGAGGCACTCAGACTTAAACGCAAGCTATGACCTTGAGGAATAGTGATAAAAGTGGCCTGCATGGCAATATTTAGGGGCGATTCGGGATTATTTACCCGTTTATAACCCTGAGTGATATTAAAAACTCGACCATCGGGGGTAACTTGAGAAACCACCGCACAGATATCGAAACTAACCGCATCTGCTTGACAATAACAATCCAGACGGGGACTACCCAAAATCGTTAAATCTTTCTCTAGGGGGGGAGAAGTGTAGGTAATCACATCACTGCGACAGTCTAGCATGGTGCGGTCGAATATTCCCCCCGGTAGGGCGCTATGACCTCCTAAAGATGGGACCGGTCGCCAAGGATCGTGAACGATGGTATCCTCGATCGCAGGTTCTAACAAAATCGCGCTTAATTTCCCCTCATCCTCGCGCAGATTGGCTAAACCTTGACTAGCAAGATAATAAATTTGCTGATTTTCTCTGGGAAACTTCTCCAGATATCGCCATTGATTAGACCCCATTTGAAATAGATACAGGGGAGGATTTTTTAATAACTCCGTTTCCTGACCTTTTAAGAAATAATCAAACCATTGCAGCTGCATTTTATCCACAGGACTAATTGCCTCTTGACCATAATCTATCTCTCCTACTTTTCTCCCCCAGGGTAGATGAGTCCAAGCACCAATAATTAGCTGTTGGGGATAGATAGAACGCGCTTGCATTTCTTGGTATAAACCCAAAGTTCCCCGGAGATGAGGATCGAACCAACCCCCGATATGTAACATCGGTAAATCGATATTTTTTAAAAGGTTTTGCGGGGATAAATTTTGCCAATAGTCATCGGGAAGATAACGAGTAATCCAATCGTGATAAAAAGAATCAGCAGCTAAATCTTGCAGAATTTGGGGAGAGGCAGCAATAGGATCAAAAAGGGGTAAATTTCGGGAAGCTACCCAGAGTTTTTGATAGGCAGTTTCGTCTCCTTTTAATCTAGCTGTTTCCGCTGCTAATTGTATTGCCCAAGCGAGATTATATTGGAAATTAAATGCTTCATTTTCATAGCCCCAATCTCGATATAAATCGTGAGCGATCATCCCTGGGCAAATAGTTTTTAAAGCAGCATGACCATTAGTAGCGGCGTATAATTGGGTCATTCCCTGATAGGAAAAACCATACATTCCCACCACACCCGTATTATTAGGAATAGTTAAAACCCATTCAATAGTTTCTAATCCGTCGCTAATTTCATGGGCAAATAAATTAAAATTTCCCGTCGAGTTTCCCCGTCCCCGGACATCCTGAATTACCACAATATAACCCTGACGTGCATACCAGCTAGGATGGGCATAAACCACCGTAGAAGCGATCGTTTTTCCGTAGGGTTGTCGCATTAGTAAAATGGGAAAAGATTCCCTACTATCGGGACGATAAATATCGGCAACTAAACTAATTCCATCTCTGGTGATTAAACTAGCTGTTTCTTTTTTTATGGGGTAGGGATTAAGCATTATTATCTCTTTCAGATAAAAAATAGTGTCAGGTGGCTCAATCGAGAAAACTTGACAAAGACCAGATAAAGCTTAACTAAATGTTACAATAGAGGCGGACTGCCTCAACTGCCTAGGACTGGAGAAAAATCAGCGATGCTACGACTAGAGAGAATTAGTAAGATTTACCCGACGGGAGAAGTGTTAAAAGATGTCACTTGGGAAGTAAAAACTGGCGATCGCATCGGTTTGGTGGGAGTCAATGGGGCCGGAAAATCCACCCAGCTGAAAATTATTATGGGGGAAGTGGAACCCACCGCTGGGGAGATCATCCGTCCTACCAGTCTCCATATCGGCTATCTTACCCAAGAATTTGAAGTGGATCCCCGTCGGACGGTACGGGAGGAATTTTGGACGGTGTTTCAAGAAGCGAATCAAGTCCACCATCAACTAATAGACATTCCCCAGCGCATGGAAAAAGCTGATCCCGAAGAATTAGATCGCTTAATTCATCAATTGGATCGCTTACAAAGACAATTTGAAGCGTTAGATGGTTACGGATTAGAAGCGCGCATCGAGAAAATTTTACCAGAAATGGGCTTTACTATTGATGACGGCGATCGCTTGGTAAGTTCCTTTAGTGGTGGTTGGCAAATGCGGATGAGTTTAGGAAAAATTCTCCTGCAAACTCCCGATATTTTACTCCTCGATGAACCGACTAACCATTTAGACTTAGAAACCATTGAATGGTTAGAAAAATTCCTCAAGGATTTAACTACTCCCATGGTCATAGTTTCCCACGACCGGGAATTTCTTGATCGTCTCTGTACCAAAATTGTCGAAACGGAAAGGGGAGTTTCTACCACTTATTTAGGTAATTATTCTGCCTACCTACAGCAAAAATACGAACAACAATCTGCTCAGTTAAGTGCCTACGAACGTCAGCAAAAAGAACTAGAAAAACAGCAAGCTTTCGTGGATCGGTTCCGTGCCAGTGCCACCCGCAGTACCCAAGCAAAAAGCCGGGAAAAACAATTAGAAAAGGTAGAAAAAATTGAAGCACCAATCGCCGATGTGCGTACCTTAAAATTCCAGTTTCCTCCAGCAGTGCGTAGTGGTCGGGAAGTGGTAACTATTAAAAATCTTGTTCACATTTACGATGATAAAATTCTCTTTTTCGGAGCAAATCTGGAAATAGAAAGGGGCGATCGAGTGGCTTTTTTAGGCCCAAATGGTGCAGGAAAATCCACGCTTTTACGTTTAATTGTTGGGTTAGAACCCCCCACAGAAGGCTCGATCGAAATCGGTAAACATAACGTTATTCCTAGTTATTTTGAGCAGAACCAAGCGGAAGCTTTAGACCTAACTAAAACTGTTTTAAATACCATTCATGATGAAGTTCCCGATTGGAAAGATGTGGAAGTTCGCAGTCTTTTAGGGCGATTTTTATTCAGCGGGGAAACGGTATTAAAAAAAGTAGAATCTTTGAGTGGTGGCGAAAAAGCGCGTCTTGCCTTAGCCAAAATGTTACTTGCTCCCGCTAACTTATTAATTCTCGATGAACCGACTAATCACCTCGATATTCCCGCCAAGGAAATGTTAGAATCGGCTTTAAAAGTTTATGAAGGCACGGTTTTAATTGTTTCCCACGATCGTTATTTTATCTCCCAGGTAGCTAACAAAATTGTCGAGATTCGGGATGGCGAATTAATTGCCTACGCAGGAGATTATCACTATTATCTAGAAAAACTAGACGAAGAAAAACAAAAAGCTGAACAAAAACGCATTGAAGCAGAAAAAGCGGCCAAAGCTGCTGCTAAACGGGCTAAACAAAAGACCAAAAAAGGTTAGAATATAAAGTATCACCCTATCCACGATTATCTATTCATTAATTAATCTTATGGCAGCTATAAAAGTAGGCGATCGAGTTCCCAATTTTTCTCTCCCTTCCCAAACAGGGACAACGGTTAATGTCAGCGATTTAATCGGTAAAAAATCCCTGGTAATTTATTTCTATCCCAAAGATGACACTCCGGGTTGTACCGCAGAATCCTGCGCTTTCCGCGATAGTTACGAAGTGTTTACCGATGCGGGTGCGGAAGTTATTGGTATTAGTGCCGATAGTCCCCAATCTCATCAACAATTTGCCCAAAAATATAATCTTCCCTTCACCCTTTTAAGTGATAGCGATAACCGAGTCCGGAAATTATTCGGTGTTCCCTCTACCTTATTCTTCCTCCCCGGACGAGTTACCTATATCATTGATCAAGAGGGAATCGTCAGACATATTTTTGATTCTATGTTAGATTTTAAAGCTCACGTTACCGAATCTTTGAACACAATTAAATCTTTTTAGGTTGATGATTATGCAAGAAATTAAGACACCTATCCCATAATGAGGCTGGTTCTGACTTAAAAATAAAATTAATGGTGTGTTAATTTTGACTAACACACCCTCAATCTGCTTTAGTTATTGGCAAAAATGACGGCTGGAAACAGAAGGCTAACATAGGCAAAGCTAACACCCAAAAGTTTGTCGTTATTCCTTATAAACGTCTAATTGAAATGTTAACTTATACTAAATCCGTTGAGTAGTGGTTTCAAGTTACAACATCCTAAGAAAAGGATTCCCAAATCTGTTCAGCTATGGGATAGAGAGGTGCGTAGTTCAGCCAAGGAGAATTAATCTCTCGAAGTAAAGGTGAAGGGAATTTCTCAAATAGAATTCAGTCTGTTTATAATTGACTATACTTTTACTAACTATATAGTAAAGACTTTCAGGGTGTTTTGCTTGACGACTCCAATGGACTTGCTATAGGAACGATAAAAGTTCACCTTTCTTGGCGCGATGCTAAATAACAAACTACAACTTCTGTTAACTAGGGTAGGCACATGGGCTGTTGGCGGCCTGCTCGGCGGTTTGATCGGCTCTCTGGCCGCGGTACTGCTGACTGAGGCAATTAAGCAAACCCTCAGGATTGCCTCTGACCTAGGCAAAGTCTGGCTACTGCTGCTGCCTCTGGTGGGCGTTACCTTAGCAGCGCTAGTCCTGTTTGGACTGGGTAGGGGGCAACCCGTGCAGACCTTAGCTCCCCGGGGGGCGACTTCCTCTGGCCGCTGGGGTTCTCTCATGGACTGGTACTCCTTCCCCCATGACATTGCTCGCGCCGACCTGACCGGTGACGTGGTGAACGCATCCGGCGCCGAAGAGCGCTTCCCCTGGAATCTAGCCCCCTTGCGCGCCCTGGCCATCCTCTCCACTGTTGGACTGGGTGCGCCCATGGGAACAGAATCACCGGCAGCTCATATTGGCGTGGCGACGGGAACCTGGTTAGGCAGCACAAATCCAGCCCTGCGTCAACTGGTGCGGCCGCTGGCCATCGGCGGCGGTGCGGCAAGTGTTTCTGCTCTGATGGGAATCCCTCTGGTGGGCAGCTTTTTTATGTTTGAGTTGAGTCAGCGACGCCAGGTTCCGATCACCCCGGAGCGGGCAGCGGCGATGTTAGCCGGGGGACTGGTGGGATGGGGAGTCAACGCTGCCTTTAAGCTGCAACTGATCCGGCTGGTCGTGCCGCAGCTTCCCCCGACTGACTTCTGGGATGCGGTGGGTGCCACTTTGTTGATCGGAGTGATCGCCGGCACGATTACAGCCCTCACTGGTGAGGCGATCTACTGGGCCAGAGGCTTGCGGGACAGGCCTGCCACTCGTCTTCTGATCGGTGGCCTGGTGATGCTGTTTCTGGCGATCGTGATCGGACAGGTGGCGACCCCCGCAGCAGCTTTTGGGCCGGGGGGAGACGCTATCCGCTGGGCCGAAAGCATTGAAACAACTCCTTACCATCTGTTAGCGGTAGCTCTGCTCCGGGCTGCCGCCACCACCGCTGCCGTTTTAGCCGGGGGCTGTGGCGGCGTGTTTGTCCCTTTTCTGGCGATCGGCGACCTCAGTGGCCGGGTGTTCGCAACCACCTTTGAGATTTCGGGGGATCTGGCGGGTGCGGCGGGGGCAGCGGCTGGTATTGCTGGCGGCTATCGCCTACCTCTGACCGCCATGGCGATGGTACTGGGGGTGGGTGGCCCGGGGGCAGCCCAGCTAACCTGCCTTGCCACAGTGGTGGTCGCCGCCCTTTCGGGATTGGTGGCCGCACGGGCAGCCAATCAACTCTCCAGTTCCCTGCGCGCAATGTTCCGCTAGAAGCCACCGTCAGGGGATTGACAATCTCCGCACTTTTAGGGCGGAGATTCTTGGGCAACATCTTGCCTCTACTAGCAACCAGCAATTCTCAGTTTTAGACATAGCAAGCCTTTTAGGGATTTAAAGAACATTTTAAAGGGGGATTTTTGGGGCAACTTTGGGTGTACTATCACGTCAAAAGCCTGAAGACTCGTGACATGAAATTTGCAATCCCATTGAATTTGACCCCGTATTATGCGAACTAACCCCCAAAAGCCTTGCTACAGGGCAAATTTAGAATTGCTGTCTTCACCCCGACATTTGAGATAAAAACCCCTAAGAGGATTTGTTAGGGGTTTTTACCCATCAGGAAACTGGTCACAACTTGTCGTAAAGTGAAATAGGACTGACCAGTGCCACCGATTTTGATTAGCAAACTCCCATGATTCATCAACCCCCGGCGGGGACAAGGGATTTATTACCCCTAGAAGTTACCCAAAAAGGCTGGATTAACGATCGCCTTCAGTCTGTCTTTCAGCGTTGGGGCTATCAAAGGATTGTCACCTCCACCATTGAATGGCTCGATACCCTCACCGCGGGCGGTGCGATCGATCCCAGCACCGTGATCCAACTCCACGGGGATAGCCAAGGACTATCGGGATTACGCCCCGAATTAACCGCTTCCATTGCCCGCAGTGCCGTCACCCGCATGAGTGGGGAGTCCTATCCCCAACGTCTCTGTTATCGGGCTAACGTTTTTCGTCGCCCTAGTGCCAGTTATCACGGTCGTCAAGTGGAATTCTATCAAGCGGGGGTAGAACTGCTCTTTTCCGGCGGTTTACTAGCTGATGCCGAGATTTTACTGCTCCTAGCCGACTGTTTCGATAGTTTGGCCGTCCCTAAGTGGCAGATTATTTTAGGAGAAGCGGGTTTGACTCGTTCGCTACTTTCTCCCTTTCCGGATCCCTTACGCGAACAGGTGAAACGCTGTTTAGCCCTCCTCGACTACGTTAGCCTCGAAAATCTTCCCTATCCCAACGAAACCCTCCGGCAGCAAGCCCGACAATTATTTCACCTGCGCGGTAATCCTGAGGATGTCCTCGCACAAGTGGCCGTATTAGCCCAGGAAGAATCGGCCCAAAAAGCCGTTAATAACCTTAAATCCCTAGTAGAGCTGCTTAATGCCGATCGCTCTGAACCCTTCCCCCTAATTCTCGATTTAAGTCTGATTCAAACCTTTGATTACTACACGGGCATCGTTTTTAAGGCGGTTAGTTATCACCAGCAAAATCTCAGTATTTTGGGCCAGGGCGGACGCTATGACCAATTATTGGGTGTTTTTCATCCCCAGGGCCAATCGGCTCCGGGTATCGGTTTTTCCCTGAATATCGAAGAACTCCAGGAAAGTTTATTATCGGGGCAGACTTTACCCACTCAAGCTCCCCCCCTCGACTGGTTGCTTATCCCTTTGGGTAATAACGCCCAGATAGCGACTTTTAGTAAAGCTCGCTCCCTTCGCACCGGTGATCCGAATCTGAGAGTGGCGATCGATTTAGGGGGTCGCAGCGAGGCACAAATTCGTACCTATGCCCGCGATCGAATGATTAAAAATCTCGCCTGGGTGCAAGAAGATGGTTCCGTGATCGAAGAATCTCTCTAAAAGGGGGCAAAAGCAGCGGAAATTCCGCTGCCCGCTACTATAGAGTCCATTTGGTATCTTTCCCAAAATCATTACCCAGTATGGATTAGAGCGAATTAGCCAAAATACCTGTAATTCTTACCCGTGAAGCGTCACAAGAGAGATACCAAATAGGTTCTATAGACCTCGTTTCCACACATAAACCAGAAGAGCCGTTCAAAAAACTTTATAAATAATATTGATTGGTTTGTTTATAATAAGCCCCATTAATACCCACTGAAACCATAATAAATCATAAGCAAAAATCAATGTTAATAATCGATTCTAATCTATACCAGAGATGAACGTGGGTTGGGTTAAAGCATGAAACCCAACGCTGACGGCGATGATTGAGCCGCTTCTTGGCATGGTAACGACTAGGGCTGTCCCAAGTGCGGGAAACGGCGATTTTAAAATTTTCACCCTTTATTCAGGAAAAAATCATGTCAACTCCCTTTTTAGTTAAAGATATCTTCCCTGGTTTATCTGGTTCCTCCCCCGGCTATCCGACGGCATTATATAGTTTTACCAATAAATGTCAGAACAAAGATGTAGATGTAGGTTACTCTAATGGGAAGTTTTGTGACGACAAGTAGCATTGATGATATTTATGGGGAATAATAGATTTAGATGAGTGCCTAACTTTCCAATTGGTAGTGACTTGCCATGAAACAACCAACTGCCAATTATGATGAACCCTGGAAAGAAGCATTAACCGAGTATTTTGAAGCGTTTTTATGCTTCTTTTTTCCCGAAGTTCACCAACTAATTGATTGGACAAAAATTCCTGAATCCCTAGAAAAAGAACTGAAACGGATTACCGCTTCAGCAAAGACAAAAAAACGTTTCGCTGACAAACTCTATAAAGTTTGGTTACTCAGGGGTGAAGAAGTCTGGATTTTGATTCATATTGAAATTCAAAGTCAATAC
>NZ_JADBTZ010000084.1:0-10954 GCF_020245885.1 Microcystis sp. M165S2
CTGACTGTTACTGTGCTTGGTTCACAAGCTTCTGGGATTTGTCTTGACCATCGAATAGGTAAAGGTTCTGTGCATTTAGCTAAATAGATTTGTTTGTCTTTGAACTTAAAAGCAGATTTGGTAAATTCGGCACTTCCTCCTTGATGTTTTTTCTTAAAGTTGGGATACTTAGTACGACCAGCAAAGAAGTTAGTGAAAGCTGTTTGTAAATGTCTTAACCCTTGTTGCAAAGGTACACAACTTACTTCATTGAGAAAGTCTAATTCTTCTTGCTTTTTCCAATCGGTTAGCATTGAAGAAGTTTGAGCGTAGCCTACTCTTTCTTGCTTTTCGTACCAAGCTTGTGTTCGTTCGTGGAGAGCTTTGTTGTAAACTAATCTTACACAGCCCAATGTGCGCCGCAATAGCGACTCTTGTTCTGGTGTGGGGTAAAATCGAAACCAATAGGCTTTTTCCACGTCCCACATTTTAGCATATATCGTGTAAATGCGCTAGTATTTAACGGTAAAGCCGTCGTAGAACGACGGGGTTTCAGACCCAAAATTTTCGATGATCATCTCTCTCAAAGAGGCCCAGGCTAAACTCCCCGAACTGATTGACAATCTCAAACTGGGGGAAGAATTGTTAATCACCGACAACAATCGTCCGATTGCCCAATTAATCGGGCAAATACCCACATCGCCCCAACGTCCGTGCCCCGGACTATGTCAAGGAATGATTACCATCGTAGCTGATGACGAAGAACATTTGCAAGATTTTTTGAAAACTTAAATAGAGATTTAACATTATGACTCAATTAGATATAGCTCAAGCTAAATCCGATCTCTCAAAACTTCTCGATTTGGCAATTAACGGAGAAGAAATCGTTATTATGCAAGGCGACGAGCCAGTAGCCAAAATTTCCCCCATCAAACGACCCTTAAAACGAGGAAGTGCTAAGGGAAAAGTATGGATGAGCGATGACTTTGATGAACCTCTTGAAGACTTTCAAAATTACAGGGAATGACTTTTTTATTGGACACACATATTTTTCTTTGGTTTGTTAATGACGATCCTAGATTAAGTAATGCTCTCAAAGATTTAATTGAAGATGAGAACAATTTTAGTTATCTTAGTATCGCCAGTCTTTGGGAAATGTCTATTAAATATAATTTAGGAAAGTTAAGGTTAGTTCCTTCCTATGAAGAGTTTATTGAGAAAGAAGTGAACGAAAGTAGGATTGTTTTACTAAATCTTGAACTAGAGCATCTAAAAATTAATGCTTCTCTACCTTTTCACCACAGAGATCCTTTTGATCGCATTATTATTGCTCAATCTATGGCTGAAAATCTCCCTATCATTACAAGTGATTCAATTTTCAGTCAATATTCGATTGCGCTTATTTAGTGTAACTCAACAAATGAAAATATTATTGATCTTAGATCAAGATGAAGGAATAGCTCCCAATGATCCAGCCACTTCTTCTAGATTAGATTGAAACAACGAAACCCAAAACTAATAAAGGTGTGTTACTGTGGTGACATACCTTTTATCTATCAGGAATCAGTTTGCTTATCCATTTCTGGCTAAGATCAGTTAGAATTGAGAAGTTATCAGCCTAAAAAAATGTAGAACAAGCTTCTACTTTGTCAGGGATAAAATACCTGTACTTTGTTAATTCTCTATGTACCCTATAATGACCATTAAGTCTTAAACTAGGAGAAAAACTGATGGAAAAATTGATTCAATTACATATTGAAAAGCTACCCGAAGGCGTCTATTTAGCAACCTCCGATGACTTACAGGGATTAGTTGCACAAGGGAAAACCCTTCAAGAAACCCTAGAAATTGCCAGAGATGTCGCTCATCAATTAATCGAAGCTAAAAAACAACGCAATCAAATTGATAATTTAAAAGATATAGAAGATGATTTTTACTACCCTTTCGTTATCTAAACAGATTAAAAGAAAAAATGGGAAGATTATCAGGATTTCGGTATCATTGATATTATAAAAAGACTTAAAAAGCTTGGTTTTGTTTTAGATCGCCAAGCCGCAGGTAGTCAGGAAATTTGGTACAATCCAGAGACAGAGAACTATACAACAATTTCTAATCATTCTGGTGATCTACCAGAGGGGACTGTAAGAGCTATTCTCAAACAGACTGGTATTAGTCCAGATGATTTTTTAAAAACAAAATAAAAACTTAATTTGTAACCATTCAGTTATAATATCCTCTATCCCAAAGCATTACATCCACATGGGAAAAGGATTTAATTCATCTTCTGTCAAAGCTTCTTTTAACCATCCCATGCTAACAGGAACATCATACAATCTTCCTGCCCCTAAACGCTTCCACATATGACGCATTCCGGGGACAATAACCTTAGCTACTCTTAAACCGATATCAGGACGAGTCTGATCTAATACTACTAACATTTCCATCCCTTTTGACTCAATCTCTATAATTTGATTGATTAATTCATTTGTTCTACTTAAGAGATTACGCCATTATACCATAAAGTGACCCTTTGAATCTAATATAAATCTAATATAAATCTAATAAAAAGTTAATATTCTGCTCAAAAAAACATATTAGAAAAGTATTAGTTTTAGAGATTGCCATTACCCCAAATAAAACTTATTCTGGTATCAAAGGTGATTGAAGCAATCACTTTTAACCCCAAAGACAAGACATTTTGCTTAAGGCATTATGGCTACCTCAAAAAATTCAGAAAAGGATTTTTGAGAACGTCTTAAGGGTATAAACAAACATACAACTATCAGAAGGAGAACACTTATGTCATTACTATACGAAGTAGAAAATCAATGGGGGGGCGATGATGCATCTTGGCATAATGGTGGTACATGGGTTATGGGTTGTCGCCCTCGTCAGAACCTTATTGCCATAAATATTAAGTCTGACGATGGGGGAAAAACTTTTCATGGCAATATGACCTATGCGAGAGAAGGACCGATTGGTTTTCGAGCTACTTTATCCGACGGCAATAATTATTTTGTTGAAAATCAATGGGGGGGCGATGATGCACCTTGGCATAATGGTGGCCAATGGATTATTGGTGGTCGATCTAAGCAAAATGTGGTTGAATTAAACCTACAATGTGATGATGATTATGATGGTACTCTAAATGGAACTGTGACTTATAATGGCGAAGGTCCAATTGGTTTTAAAGGGACGATGATCGATTGTTAAATTTAGTGTGATCGCCTTTCTCATCAGGTGTGTTACTTCGGTGACGCACCTTTTACCTATCTATAAAATATCCTATCCCAAAGCATTACATCCACATGGGAAAAGGATTTAATTCATCTTCCGTTAAAGCTTCTTTTAACCATCCCATGCTAACAGGAACATCATACAATCTTCCTGTCCCTAAACGCTTCCACATATGACGCATTCCGGGGATAATTACCTTAGCTACCCTTAAACCAATATCAGGACGAGTCTGATCTAATACTAACATTTCCATCCCCTTTGACTCAACAATTCGCTGACACAATTTAACATCTTCTAATAAATCATCACTGGCTAATTGTAAATAATCATTACTTTTTTTCGGTATTATTTTACTATCGGTAACTAAATAAGATTGATTGCTTAACCTTGCCGTTTGCCACCATTTAACCGCCAAAGGATCCGCAGAAGGATTATAAATTGTTGTCCCATCGTCCTTAAAAGATAACACATTCGGTAAGATTTGATTAACCTCAGTTAACGCTCGACTAATGGCAATTTTCGGATCAAAATGCGCCCCATATCCTAATAAAATATCCTCCACTTCTCGCTCCTTTCTCGGATTAATAGCAGCAAAACAAGGGATCTTCAAATCGCTAGTAATATCTAACACCCATAGCTCCCGATTTAACCCCTCATAATATTGCTTTAATTGCTCAAAATATGGCTCATTAAAGCTCTCTAAATTAACGGAAGGTTTAACTAATTGATTATACCACCATAAAGCCACACAATCTCGTTCCACTAACTCCATAAATCCTTGTAAAATCGCTTCTTCTATCGTATTTCCTGCGGCGCATCCATTAGAATCTGCCCAACAATCTAAGGGTTCAGATTGAGAATAACCATAGTAACAATATCCCGTCGGTAAATACTTAAAATCTTGAGCAGTTAAAGACCATACAGGAGTCCAATCAATGATTCTAGTTTCATCAAAAGGTTCAGGGACTTTTTGAAACCATCCTTGATTATTCGCATTCCATTCTTCTCGATGTTGATATTGTTTTTCACTAAAACTCATACATTTGTTAGGATGAATAGCTTTATCTCCTAACTCTTGATAACTCGCTTTTTCTCTGATTTCATTCCCTTGAAAAACTCCCGAATACCGCTCAATAGCTTCACAAAATCCACTTGCTTTTGCTTGACTATCTGTACGGCCTTTTCCCGCACTTCTACCTCCAATATTTTGCCGTAAACTGGCTAAATCATCAAAGACGCTACGAAAATGATGTTTCGCTACATAAGTATGAACTAAAGCATTCCCTTGTATCTTATTTAATTCTCGCACAATTCCCGTAATAGGACTGATAAGATGTTGATAGGTTCGTAAGGTTTCTTCAGGAGAACAAAAACGATGTCCCCCATCACTGGTAAAAGCCTTTTTTCGATGTCCCAAAACCACAGGTAAAGGTGTTTTATTCAGAGAATATCCACAACTAGGACAGTTCGGACGTTTAACTAAAATATGCTCTTGAAATTGTAAATTTAAAGTATCATAAGTCATTAGTATTCCTTCTAAACGTTGATTTTTACCTTGAATAATCCATTTAAAAACCTCCATAGCCGTCATATTTAAAACTGTCTGCATTGTCGCTGAAGAAAACCCTAAAGGAGAAATTAAAGAAATCTTATTTTCTCTCTGTCTAATGATAAATTCCTCCACGGGACGATTATCTCGTAATCGTTGAGCCAAACAATGCCAACAACCAGTTTTATCGGGATAAAATAAGGGACCAATCCAGGCTAGGTTTCCCAGGGGATTAACTAATAACCAAGGCTTTTGCGAGACTAAAGCTTGTTGATTAATACTATCTAAATCAGGATGAAGATAATTATCGGTTAAAATAATGGTTAAATCCCCTTCATCTGCGACTTGAACTTGCAAGGAATTCAAAATATTGATCAAATCTTGCTGGGGAATTGAGACTAGGCTTTTAACCGTAACCTTCAGAGATTGTAATCGTTCAAAAGCTTGGGATAGAGAAACCTGAAGATGATGGCATAAAATTGCTAAATTAGACGGCAATAATTCTTTTTTTTCTAACAAAAACCCTCGTTGATATAACTGAAAAATCGCTTTTTGAATTGCCAGACTATAATTAATAATCACTGCAAACGAATTAAAATTATTGGGATTGATTTCTTGATTTTGTAAAAATTCTAACTGAAGAATATCAATAATTTCATCAAGATTACGTTGACCATCAATTAATCTTACTAAACGATAATAAAGCGGCTCTTGGAAACAGATTGATTCTCGCTCAGATAGAAAAAATACCGTATTTGGTTCTAAGGTTTCAATTGAGTAGGCAGGATTCCAATCAAGCTGGTTGAACACAATTTTTACTCTCTTTTTAAGGGATAGTTAAGGTTGATTATATACCTATAATATAAGGTTGATAGCAGTTATCTTAATAGTGAGGTGCGAAGTTTTCGTTTTGGGGAACAGGGAGGGAGCAGCCCATTTATGCCAAAATATAAAAGCGATCGCTAAAAGTGATTAAATTTCTTCAATATGATACCAAATCCGCTTTTAATAGCATGATTAACTCCCAATCCAACTTTAAAAACCCAGTTATGGATTGTTTCCCCCTGCTCCGCAGCTCTGGCGCTCCCCAATCTCCTATATTTTAAACAGGATTTGGTATTAGACCCCTAATTTCTTCCCTGCCTGAAATTTCTCAATTTCTCGGAATAAATTTGAGTACCAAAATCAGGGTAAATAGCCCAAATATCAACTTAATAAAGTTTTAATAGACATTTAAGCCCTAATAGATTAATCTTACTTTTTTTAAAGCCGATATGCTGCCTCGCTAATCCTTTTAAGACTTGAAAACTTGGTATTCTGTCAGGGCTTGCCCGTGAGAGGGGTCAATTTTCAAGGATAATTTGTAACAGAGTGTTGAAAATTCCTTTAATCTTAGTCATGAGCGATCGCCCACCAGAACTAACCCTAGCCGACCAGGCCCCTGCCAACCACGAATGTCGCTCCTGCGGCTACGTTTACGACCCCAGCAAGGGAGATAGTAAAACCAACACTCCCGCTGGAACCCCCTTCGAGGAATTGCCAGAAACGTGGCGCTGTCCCGTGTGTGGTGTGCGTCGTTCCCAATTTATCAACATCGGAGCTAAAGATGCTCCTTCGGGATTCCAAGAAAATCTTAGCTATGGTTTTGGAGTCAACCGTCTCACTCCCGCACAAAAAAATATTTTGATTTTCGGGGCTTTAGCGCTAGGATTTGTTTTCTTTATTAGTTTATATGGTTTAAACTAACTCAAGCACTCATTATCTTTAAATCTAACGGCTCTTATGAGCCTGTAACCCATCGGGTACAAACCCTAATCCGTCCCGATTCCTTGACCAATACCTCTGAACCATTGATGAGAAAACTGAAACAATTCGTAATAGTTCTAGCTGTAGCCTTTTTCTGCTTTAGCTGTAGTAGTGTGCCATCCCTGAGCAATAGCCCTTGGCAAATCCTCACCCTCGACACTGACTCTACTTTTGCCGATATCGCCTTTACCGACGACCTGCAGCACGGTTGGTTAGTGGGAACCAAATCTACCCTCTTTGAAACCAGCGATGGGGGGAACAACTGGCAGCAAAAAGTCCTCAACCTTGGCGACGAAAAAGTTAGCTTTAGCGCCGTCAGTTTCCACGACCAAGAGGGTTGGATTGTCGGTAAACCCTCAATTCTTCTCCATAGCGAAGACGGGGGCAGCAGCTGGTCCCGTATTCTCTTAAGTGAAAAATTACCCGGTTCCCCCTACGGAATTATCGCCCTTAACGACAAAACCGCCGAAATGGTCACGGATTTAGGCGCTATCTACCGCACCAAAGACGGGGGCAAAACTTGGCAAGCTTTAGTGGAAGGTGCTGTGGGTGTGGCCCGGACAATTGTTCGTTCCCATGATGGTAAATACGTGGCCGTTTCCGCACGCGGGAACTTTTATTCCACTTGGGAACCGGGGTCAACAGAATGGCAACCCCACAATCGTCTTTCTTCCCGCCGCTTACAAAAAGTCGGTTATGGTGAAAAAGGGGAACTGTGGGCCCTGGCCCGGGGTGGTCAACTACAATTTACTAGCCCCAATGATCTCGATACATGGGAAGATAAGGTATTCCCGGAGTTTTCCACCAGTTGGGGACTTTTGGACCTCAACTACCGCAGCCCCGAAGAAATTTGGGTCGCTGGTGGTAGCGGCAATCTGTTGGTCAGTCATGACAGCGGCCAATCTTGGCAAAAAGATCGCGCTGTGGAAAGTGTCCCCTCCAATCTCTATCGAATTGTTTTTATCAATTCCGACAAGGGTTTTGTCTTGGGACAAAATGGGGTTTTACTGAAATATAATCCCCCTAGCGAACCGGCCTAAAACTTGTGTCAGGGTCAAGAAAGTCTCTATTATAGAGATTGAATTTTTCAAGTCCTATCATTCCGAGGAGAACCGTCCATGTCAGGTAGTACCGGCGAACGTCCTTTTGGCGATATCGTTACCAGTATTCGTTACTGGATTATCCATAGCATCACCATCCCCATGCTCTTTATCGCAGGTTGGTTATTCGTGAGTACCGGTTTAGCTTACGATGTTTTTGGCACTCCCCGTCCCGATGAGTATTACACTCAAGAGCGTCAAGAATTACCGATCATTAATGATCGCTTTGAGGCCAAAAATCAAATCGAGCAGTTTAATCAGTAGTTTACTTTAATTAAGGATAAAAACAATGGCTAGTGGTAATCCCAATCAACCCATTTCTTACCCCATTTTCACCGTTCGCTGGTTGGCAGTTCATACCTTAGCGGTCCCCACTGTCTTCTTTATCGGTGCGATTGCGGCAATGCAGTTTATTCAACGCTAGGAGAACAATTATGGAAAGAACACCTAATCCGAATCGGCAAGCTGTCGAGTTAAATCGTACTTCTCTTTACCTAGGTTTACTCCTAGTTGCTGTCTTGGGAATTTTATTTTCCAGCTATTTCTTTAACTAATTAGTCCCGATTCATTGTCATCGCAATTAGGAGGTGTTATTCATGTTCGCAGAAGGTCGTATTCCTTTGTGGTTAGTCGCCACCATCGCTGGTCTAGGCGTTATCGCCGTGGTTGGTCTTTTCTTCTACGGAGCTTACGCTGGTTTAGGTTCCTCTCTGTAATTCCATTACGGGTAATTTTCCCCAGCAAAAAGCCGCTAGTTATTTCTTTAAACTGGCGGTTTTTTGAGTTATCTGTTAAAAGTAATGCTCGATCGAACTTTAATACCAAATCCGTTTTTAATAGTGTGATTAACTCTCAAGTTATCAATTGTTTCTCCCTACTCCCCACTCCCTACACCCTACACCCCACTTTCCTATACCTTTTAAACAGGATTTATTGTCCCGTTTGCAGGAGAGCTAATAATTAACAAAAAAAGGAGTCAAAGACTTGACTCCTTTAGTTATATGGATGATTTAGCTAAAACTAAACTTCTTGTTTACGAGTGCTAAGATCACCCAATTTTTGGAATAAACCGAATTCCACTTGTTCTTCCAGATCCGGATCTACCCCAGCGAATACGTCGCGGTAGATGGTACGAGAACCGTGCCAGATGTGACCGAAGAAGAATAGTAAAGCAAAGACAGCATGACCGAAAGTAAACCAACCTCTGGGAGAAGTGCGGAATACCCCGTCAGACTTGAGGGTTTCGGTGTCAAACTCGAAAGCTTCACCGAGTTGCGCTTTACGGGCAAATTTCTTCACATCAGCAGGATCGCTGAAGACCTGACCATCGAGAGCGCCACCGTAGAAAGAAACGGTGACACCACTTTGTTCGATACTCAGTTTCGATTCCGCACGACGGAAGGGAATATCGGCGCGAACGATACCTTCCGAGTCGGTCAGGACAACGGGGAAGGTTTCAAAGAAGTTAGGCATCCGACGCACGCTGAGAACGCGACCTTCGCCATCTTTGAACACGGGGTGTCCTAACCAAGATTTAGCGATACCGTCACCGCTATCCATGGCACCAGTACGGAATAAACCACCTTTAGCGGGGCTATTACCGACATAATCATAGAAAGCCAGTTTTTCAGGGATTGCTTGGTAAGCTTCGGCGATGGTGGCTCCGTTGGCGATGCTGGCCTCGACGCGACGCTCAATTTCTTCTTGGAAATAGCCCTTATCCCATTGGTAACGGGTGGGGCCAAAGAGTTCGATCGGGGTGGTAGCATTACCGTACCACATGGTTCCAGCCACGACGAAAGCGGCAAAGAAAACGGCGGCGATACTGCTAGAAAGCACCGTTTCGATATTACCCATTCTCAGGGCTTTATAGAGTCTTTCGGGGGGACGAACGGTTAAATGGAATAAACCGGCGATAATCCCGACGATACCCGCAGCAATGTGGTGAGCTACCACACCCCCGGGGTTAAAGGGGTTAAAACCAGCCGGTCCCCATTCGGGAGCTACGGGCTGCACATGACCAGTTAAACCGTAGGCATCGGAAACCCACATCCCGGGACCCCAAAGGCCTGTTTGATGGAAAGCACCGAAACCAAAGCAAAGTAAACCGGATAAGAACAGGTGAATACCGAACATTTTCGGCAAATCGAGCGCAGATTCGCCCGTGCGGGGATCGATAAATAATTCTAAATCCCAGAAAACCCAGTGCCAAACCGCCGCTAGGAATAGCAGACCGGATAAGACGATATGAGCGGCGGCAACGCCTTCAAAAGACCAGAAACCGGGGTCAACACCAGTTTCGCCGGTGACGCTCCAGCCACCCCATGAACCGGTGACACCTAAACGGGCCATGAAGGGCAGCACGAACATTCCTTGCCGCCACATCGGGTTTAATACGGGGTCACTGGGGTCGAAAATAGCTAGCTCATAGAGGGCCATGGAGCCAGCCCAACCCGCTACCAGTGCGGTGTGCATCAGGTGAACGGAAATTAAACGGCCCGGGTCGTTGAGAACGACTGTGTGTACTCGATACCAAGGTAGTCCCATTGACTACGCTCCTCCTATTGACAATTTAGTGTCCACTTAGACGCTTTTTATATTCAGGGTCAAATATAAGCCCAACAATCTCGACTGTTAAGTGCAAGAGTTAGCCGACCTACATTATCCCTTGAAAAGTGTATCTATTCTAAAGAAGTGTAACTATTGTTAGAACAGATTTCAAGTCTTTGCGATCGGTCTTCCGCCAGAATAGTCCAGATAAGGAAGTGGGGTGTGGGGTGTAGGGTGTAGGGTTTTACCCATTTTCAGAGGGTCAATTACCTAATTTTCGGGGAAAAAGTCCCGGAATTTTCCCCCCGACCACTCCAAGAAATGGCACTTTTTGATTTCAAAA
This sequence comes from Microcystis sp. M165S2, assembly GCF_020245885.1. Taxonomy (NCBI): domain Bacteria; kingdom Bacillati; phylum Cyanobacteriota; class Cyanophyceae; order Chroococcales; family Microcystaceae; genus Microcystis; species Microcystis sp. M165S2. The sequence continues at coordinate 10,565 of NZ_JADBTZ010000084.1, forward strand.
AAGCCTAAAGATATTATCCAACAAGGTTTTTAGATTTATTCAGCAAGCCCTATTTAATACTCCTCACTTAATAGGCTCTTCGTTACTCTTTATGCTAAATCAACAGACAAGATGCCAAGATAACATACTTCTAACCCAAAAATTCTGAAAGTTTCTAAAGCCATAGCCTCTCCGTTTTATTAGTTTAAGTTTATTGTTGATTCCCTCGACCACCCCATTCGTTGTCCTTCGCTCAAAATAACTAATGATTTCTCCAAACCAGTTTCGGATTGTTTGACAACTCTTGGTAAAAACACTGGAGGATTTTGCCAACCATTCCGAGATGGATAGCAGTCCCTCTGTCGGATTCTTTGAGGTTTCATAAATCTTTCTGAATTCTTCCTTTAATTC
>NZ_JADBTZ010000085.1:0-5704 GCF_020245885.1 Microcystis sp. M165S2
CTTGTTCGGGTGTGGGGTAAAATCGAAACGAATAGGCTTTTTCCATGTCTCACATTTTAGCATATATTTGGTAAATGCGCTAGTATTTAACGGTAAAGCCGTCGTAGAACGACGGGGTTTCAGACCCAAAATTTTCGATGAATAGTCCATTGCCGGGAGATAACAGCCAATTAGATAGCCAACTACATTCCCTTGTAACGACGGTGACAGCGATCGCCCAAGAACAGCAGGGAGATTGTAACGGTTTGTTAATGTTGCTGCGAACTTTAGAAAATTTACATCGGCAAATTCGCGAGCAGATGTTCGAGCCATCTTTACCCAATACCCGTAAGGACTTATACGGATTACTCCGGGATATCGAGGAAACCGGGGGATGGCCCTATATAGAACGGATGAAGTTACAAATGTTAATGGAAAAATTATTAGCCAGTGAAGTCGGCGCGCTCGATTCGGCGGCAAAAACCGATGATCGGGAAAAATGAGTTTCCAGAGGTTACGGAGCGGGTTACAGTATTGGGAAAATGGATATTTTAGGGGTAGTTCGTAAATCATGACCACCGTGAACCCGATTAAATTTGGAACCGATGGCTGGCGCGGGATTATCGCCGCCGATTTTACTTTCGATCGAGTCGCTCTGCTCGCTCCCTTGGCGGCTCAGGTTTTAGCGGATAATTATGGTCAGATCACAGGTTCGCGGACGATTATCGTCGGTTATGATCGGCGGTTTATGGCGGAGGATTTTGCTCAAACTGCGGCGGAATCACTTCAAAAAGCCGGTTTTGATGTGCTTCTCTCCCAATCCTACGCTCCGACTCCCGCTTTTAGTTGGGCAGCTCGATCAGAAAATGCTCTCGGTGCGATCGTGTTAACCGCCAGTCATAACCCAGCCAAATATCTCGGTTTGAAGGTTAAAGGTTATTTTGGTGGTTCTGTCTCGCCGGAAATTACCCAACAAATTGAAGCTTTATTGTCTAATCCGCCGCAATTTAACGCAGCTGCCGGTAAATTAAGCACTTTTGAGCCATGGTCAAGTTATTGTCAGGGTTTACGCCAAAAAGTTAACATTGCTGCTATTGCCAACGCGATCAAATCGGGACAACTAAAAGTTTATTCCGATGTCATGCACGGTGCGGCGGCTACCGGTTTAGAGCGTCTTTTGGGGGTGGGGATCACGGAATTACGCGGCAATCGCGATCCTTTGTTCGGTGGCGGCTCTCCAGAACCTTTACCGAGAAATTTGAGGGAAATCATCGATAAACTGGCTCACAGCGCAAATTTAGCCCCTTTGCGAGTAGGTTTGGTCTTCGATGGGGATAGCGATCGAGTAGCGGCGATCGATGGTCGGGGGAATTTTTTAAGCACCCAAAATCTCATCCCGATTTTAATCGAGCATTTAGCCGGTAAAAAGGGAATGAGAGGGGAAATTGTGAAAACGGTGAGCGGTTCCGATTTAATCCCCAAATTAGCCAGTTTATACGGTTTATCGGTCTTTGAAACCCCGATCGGTTATAAGTATATCGCCGATCGAATGTTGACCACTCCTGTGTTAATTGGTGGGGAAGAGTCGGGAGGTGTCGGTTATGGTACTCACATTCCCGAACGGGATGCTTTATTATCAGCTTTATACGTTTTGGAAGCGGTGGTAGAATCGGGCCAAGATTTAAGCGATCTTTACGCGCAATTACAGGATAAAACCGGGTTTCATTCTGAGTATGATCGCATTGATTTACCCTTAGCTAATATGGAAGCTCGCGATCAGTTAATTACTGCTTTGGATAGGGAACCCTTAAGGGAAATTGCTGGTAAACAAGTGACTGATTGTAATACTATGGACGGTTATAAATTCCGTTTAGAAGATGGCAGTTGGTTGTTAATTCGCTTTAGTGGCACAGAACCGGTTTTGCGTCTCTACTGTGAATCTTCAACCCTCGATCGAGTTGATGAAATTCTCGCATGGGCAAAATCTTGGGCTACCTATATCTAGGGCTTGCTGAATAATGGTAAAACCCTTTTAAAATAAGGCTTTTGACCTGTTATAATCCGATGTTCATGCTGCGAAAATAGGATTAAGACCTTCAAAAACCTTGCATTATCCTTCTTTGTAGTACATAAGCTGGTACAAAAAAATAGGGCAACAAAGCCTGAAACGACCGGCTACTGACTTGAAAGAGGGTGTAGGGTGTAGGGTGTGGGGTGTGGGGTGTGGGGAAGGAAACCTCTTTCATCTCTGCTGGTGAAAATTTTTTCATCGGGACTGACTCCTAACCCCACCAACAAACTTTTTGCCGCAAACCCTATCTAATAGAAAACGGGTTTCTTGAAGAAACCCGTTTTCTATTTTCAGAAAATTAAGATAAAACGGGGATGAACTAGGAAATTTTCAGCCCGCGAATTGCATAATCTAATAATTCCATCGGATGAATAACGGGTGTATCTTTTCCCTGTAATTGTAGATGTTTTTTAATTTGTAGGGAACAACCCGGATTAGGAGAAGCAATCACCGCAGCCCCAGTATTTAATAAATTGCGTACTTTCTGCTGACCTAATTCATCGGCAGTATCTGGCTGTAGCATATTATAAACTCCGGCACTGCCACAACACAAGGCCGCATCGATAGGTTCTTTTAAGTTAATATTGGGGATTTTTTGCAATAATTGCCGTGGTTGCACCGAGATTTTTTGTCCGTGTAAAAGATGACAGGCATCTTGATAAACTAGGGTTAATTCTGTCTCGGTAATCGGGGATAAATCAGCAGTTAACCCCACTGATGCCAAAAATTCTTGGGCATCGCGTACTTTAGCCACAAACTCCTTAGCCTTATCTTTATATTCAGGATCGTCGGCTAAAATATGATGATATTCCTTGAGAGTATGACCACATCCTGCCGCATTAATAATAATATAATCAACCTCGGTTTCTGCGAAACTATCGATCATTTGTCTGGCTAAACTTTGCGCTTGTTTTTCCTGTCCTTGGTGTGCGGGTAAAGCGGCACAACAACCCTGGGTTTTTGGGATAACCACTTCACAACCATTGGCAGTTAAAACCCGCACTGTCGCTTCATTTACCGGCGAGAAAAAGAGGCGCTGCACACAACCTAAAACTACTCCCACCCGATAGCGTTTTTCAGTTTGGGAGGGAATAACATCGGCATAGTTTTTAAACAGAGAGTCTAGGGTAATTTTTGGTAAAATTGATTCCATCGCTGCTAGACGAGGAAAGAACATTTTTAATAGTCCCGATTTTTTAACAATAGTTTGTAATCCCAGGGTTTGATATAACCAGAGGAAAGGTAAAAATAATTTGAGACGGACGGGATAGGGAAAGAGATTAAAAATGAGAAAACGAATAATTTTATCTTTAAAACTGCGGGGTTGATTGCGTTCCACTTGCGGACGAACTGCGGCGATTAATTGATCATATTGTACTCCCGATGGACAGGTACTAACACAGGCTAAACAACCTAAACAAGTATCAAAATGTTGGCTAGTGGTTTCGTCTAAAACTGCTTGCCCTTTGTTGATAGCATTCATCAGATAAATTCTGCCCCGGGGGGAGTCCATTTCTTTGCCAATCACTCGATAACTGGGACAGGTAGATAGACAAAAACCACAGTGAACACAACTATCGATTAATTCTTGAGCGGGGGGATTCTTGGGGTCAAATCCTTGATTTTTTTGGTCGATTAATTCTTGAAAGTTAAGGGAATGCTCGGAGGTTTGCATGATTTTTAATTAGATTTTGTTAAGAAAGCGTTCAGGACTAAAAATACCGTGAGGATCGAATTTAGTTTTTAGGGTTTTCATCATGGCAATCGCATTACCTGTATAACCCCAAGGTTCAATTTTTTCCTTCAGCGATGGAGGCGCGGTTAACACCGTTAAATAACCCTGATTGGCACTGCATAAAGAGCGAATTTTGTCAAGATTTTCCTCCGATTTTAAGATAACTTTACCCACCCCACTACTAATATTAATTGATGCTAGTCCGTTAATTTGGTCGATAACTAGAGCTAAATTGCTAGGTAATAATCCTATTTTGCCGAAAAAATTGCCCTCTTGGTCATAATTATCGATTGTTTTTCGGTATCTTTGCCATAGAGAAACTTCTTCCTCATCCCGATAAGAATTAGTCTGACAATCCAACTGTTGCCCTAAATAACTCACCTGTTGCGATTGTTCGCTAATACTTTCGGGAATACTTTGAAAACGCAGCAGTAAAGCGACTTTTTCCCCTAATCCTAATGCTTGCGTCATCCCTAGGTTTAAACATTCAGCCACGGTGGGAGTTAAAGACGATTGCCGAATAAATTGACTTAATTTACTAATATTTTCGCTATTTCCTCTAATTATCAGGGTTTCTGAGTTAGCAGTTTCGGGATACAGTCGCAGGGTAATCTGATCGATAATCCCTAAAGTGCCGTAGGAACCCGTAAATAGCTTCATCATGTCGTATCCCGCCACATTTTTCACCACACGCCCTCCAGCTTTAGCAATCTCGCCATCGTGACGGATAAAGGAGAATCCTAGGATCAAATCCCGGACACCACCGTATCTTTGCCGCCATGTTCCCGCGTCGGCCGTGGCCATAATACCGCCAATCGTGGCATTATCGGCGTAACTGGGATCAAGAGAAAGAAATTGAGAGCTAGGAGCTAAAAAAGCCTGTAAATCCGCTATTTTAAGCCCAGCTTGCACGGTTATAGTTAAATCTCCCCTAGCATGGTCAATAATCTGGTTGAGATTTTGGGTACTAACTAAAATATCGGGCGACTCGACTAACCCACCCCAATCTAATTTACTGCCTTGACCGTAGGCCAGTAAAGACAGACGATTTTCGTTGCTAAAACGCACCAAAGAGGCTAAAGCAGCTGTATTAGCGGGATAAACTAGAATTTCAGGACTTTTGCCCCTAATTGCCCTTGATAGTCTTTCTTGTTCCTCTTTTGGCACTTGTGGCCAGATAATAACCGGCGTGTCGGGGGGTAAAATAGAAGTTATCTGGGCAGCGATCGCAGTCATATTTGACACAAGAATTGAGGAGTGAGGAGTCAGGAATTACCGGCCGATAATCCCGAAGAATGGGGGTAATGCTAGGACTAATCAGTAATTTTCAGCCTCTATTAATTAGATTACCTTAGTTTGGCTCTCCATCTCCGATGTGGGGCAATTCCAGCCATACTGAGGCAGCTAAAAAGCTCTCTTGCATAAATCAAAAAATTTTCGGCAAATGTCGGGAAAAAGCGAAAGGTTAAAGGGAAAATTATCCTTTTGCCTTTTGCCTCTTGCCTCTTGCCTTTTGCCTCATCTCAACAAGCAATTTAAATGAGCGGGCAGCCCAATAACTGACTGTTAAATTAGCCATACACTCATGTAATAATAGTGGATTACCTCGATCAGTAAGCCAAGAAGTTATTGACATCCTCACCGCCGTAAACGGACGGTGATTCCTAAACCTCACGATTTAAGTTTCTGTTTCTTCCCATCGCTGGGGTTTCGCACCTGCCTTAACAGATTTACTCTGTTCTGGTCTTATGGTCGCTCTACAGACTGACACCGCAAGTCCTGCGGCCAAAATGTTTTTACTGGCGTTAATATCTCGGTCATGGTGCGTCCCACAGTCTGGACAATCCCACTCTCGAACATTTAACGGCATTTTCTCAGCAATATACCCGCAATTACTACACCGCTTAGAACTGGGAAAC
>NZ_JADBTZ010000086.1:0-3941 GCF_020245885.1 Microcystis sp. M165S2
AACGCTTGACAGGGGAATAGAGGTGAAGGGGGTATTTTGTTCGGTGCTAGACTGATATTTGAGTAAGCCAGACAGGAGCCAGAAAAAGATATTTATCAGAAAAGTCATGATCAAGCTAGAGGTTTAAAGACTGATCGGGTTCCAATTATTTTTATTAATAAATATTTAACACAATTCATACCAGGTAAGCAAGAGGGCTACGGCACTACTACCGAATCATTACCTATCTCCCCTTGCCCCCCCGACATCGGTAGGGCTGTTTCATCCGAAAAATAGGGCAGTTTTGAGGCTACCCTAACCAGAAAATTAATCGCCAAAATGGGAGATAATCGCATCGGCAAATTCGGAACATTTCAGGGGAGGATTAACGGGGGGTTCCATCAGACGCGCTAAATCGTAGGTAACTTGTCGATTAGCGATTGCCGCTGCGATGCCTTTTTTAATCAAATCGGCCGCTTCTTGCCATCCCATGTATTCCAACATCATTACCCCAGAAAGAATCACCGAACCGGGGTTAATTCGGTCTAAACCAGCGTGTTTAGGGGCTGTTCCGTGGGTTGCCTCAAAAATAGCGCAAGTATCGCCAATATTCGCCCCAGGTCCCATACCCAAACCACCGACGATCGCCGCTGCCGCATCGGAGAGATAATCACCATTCAGGTTCATGGTAGCGAGGATCGAGTATTCATCGGGACGGGTTTGGATCTGTTGGAAGATACTATCGGCAATGCGATCGTTGACCATAATTTTATCTTGCCACTGTCCCTTGCCGTGGGTTTCCCAGATAGCATCGAGAACAATGGTCACTTCTTGGCAGATTTTGGCTTTTTTCTCGTCTGTAAGGGCATCATAACCCGGTTCCACCATGCGGGCGTTATCTTCGATGCTCAGATCGGGGTTTTTCTCCTTATTGCTCAGTATCCATGACTCCATCTCAGTAACGCACACATCCCGGAATTCACTTTTAGCTAATTCATAACCCCAATCCCGAAACGCCCCTTCGGTATATTTCATAATGTTACCCTTGTGGACGAGAGTAACTTGATTTTTCGGTTTGGGTAAAGTCAGCGCTCGTTCGATCGCCCGGCGGACTAATCTTTGGGAACCTGTCTTACTAATCGGTTTGATCCCGATACCCGCGTCGAGGGGAATTTGTTTTTTACCATGTTCGGGAGTGGCGGGAATTAGTTCCGTGTTGAGATAATTAATCAGTTTATCGGCGATTTCCGTGCCTTGTTTCCATTCGATGCCGAGATAAATATCCTCGGTATTTTCCCGATAGACGATGACATCGAGCTTTTCCGGGGTTTTATGGGGGGAAGGGGTTCCCGCATAGTAACGACAGGGACGAACACAGGCATAGAGGTCAAAAATTTGCCGCAAAGCCACATTCAGGGAACGAATGCCGCCACCGATCGGAGTGGTCAAGGGACCCTTGATGGCAATACCATATTCTTTAATCGCTGTCAATGTATCTTGGGGTAGATATTGATAGGTCCCGTAGATTTCGCAAGCTTCATCGCCAGCATAGACTTTAAACCAATGGATTTTCCTTTGACCACCGTAGGCTGTGGCGATCGCTGCATCGATAACTTTTTCGGTTGCGGGCCAGATATCGACTCCCGTACCGTCACCACGAATGAAGGGAATGATGGGATCGTCGGGAACTAGAGGTTTTCCGTCAGAAAAAGTAATTGTCGAGCCTGTTGTCGGTGGGGTGATTTTTTCGTAGCTCACAGTCATGGGCTTCCAGAAACAGTGTTTATCCATACGTTGGGAGTCTAGCGCCGTCAATATCTATACTCAGGGATTTTGGGTAATTTCTTAAAGATTCCTTTGCTGGCATCTCCGTCAAAACAACCTAGAGGAAAAGCCTGAAACCGAGACAGAGACTAGGGTTAAGCCTAGAGCCGCCCGCCCGACGGTCAAATGTGTAGATACTTACTGTGAATTGTCCAAAAACTTATTTTACCCTATTTTTCCCTTGCATCATACTTATTTGGAATGACTATATTATCTGAACTAGGACGAACAATCTGTCTTTTACTTAGCTGTTGCCAAATATCTACTAGGAAGACTAGCAAGAACAGATGAACAGCACCTAGAAACTGATGTCTTTCAAAGATAAAGAAGAACTTGGGTAATAAGGGAATATTCGGCGGTTGTTGAACACCTAAATACTGTTGTGCTTGTACTACATAAGCATTAGAGACTTGGGAATAAAGAAAACAACCGTAGGCAAAAGCAGCAAATAAAGAGGCGAGTAGGGCGCGTCTGGATACTAGCAAATCCTGATAGTAGAGCCAGATAATACTCATCAGGATAAAAGGATAACCTATATAGAGATAGCGCTGATGAGTACCACTGAGAAGAATATTAAAACCTAGGTAACTTAGTCCGTGGAAAAGGCAGAGAAGTGCCATTAAATAGGTAGTATTATATTTAGGGTTAATCGCCTCGGTTTTGGTGGCGAGAATTTGCCAAATCTTGATTAAACCTGTACAGATAAGAAAACCCATGAAACCAGCATAGAGTAAAAGTCCTGCTTGGTAAGGACTGATACCTTTTTTCCAGCTACCTAGTTGCAAATCCATAAAAGGTACTCGGGAGGAAGCGCGGGGTTCTAAACCGAGAAATATCCAGATATTAAAGCCATTTCCTGAGATTTTGTCACCGTGACCACTACCAGATTTTAAGACAAAGAGGAAACTAGACTGAATCAGTCTGAGGGGAACTGCAAATAAGCTATCTAGGTAGAGGAAAAATCCGAGGCTTAAAAGTAGAGTTGCTCCCAGCCAGATTAAGCCTTTAGTCTGGTATCTTTGCTGGAATTTGTAACCTGTGGTCAGGATAACTAGGGCAAAAAAGGGTAGGGAAAAAATAAAGAGTTGTTTAGTGAGAATGAATAGGACTAAACTAAACATCCCCAGGAGAAACCAGAGGATATTTTTGAGGAGGGTGTTTTCCTCACTCCAAGATTGGAAGAAAGCAATGGTAGCCAGGAGGCAAAATAATAAGCCTACGTTGTCAATCTGTCCCCAGAGAGAACCTGCTGCCCAGAGAAATAGCACTAGGGTAATGCTGAAACCGATGATTACGGGGCGTTTGAATTTTAAGATTCTTGCTAGGTAGGTGAGAAGGAGAAAATTGACAGCGTCAACAAACGCTAGGTAAAAACGGAAGTAGTAGATAGCTTCGGTTTTTTCGCTAATTCCCAATAGGGATTTTATCGCTGCAATTACTCCGCCGCTTGCCAGTATACCTATACTAGGATAGTTGGGGACTTTGGGAGGACAATCCATGTATACTTTACCTGCCGCAAGACAATCCCCCCATCTACTAAAGAGGAAAGTATCGGTAACGTGGTAAATGGGGAGAAAATAGACTAAAACAAAAGGGAGGGCTATTCCTAGCGTATAGGCAAGGGGGATGAGGAAATTATTTTTTTCCCCTCGGTTGGTTGAGTCTAGAAAGTTTTTCATTATTCTCGAAGTCGTTGAGCTTTTCTGGTTCGGTATATTTTCAGAGAATTTTGGCGGTTTCCAGGAGATATTTCTCTAGTTGGGCTTTTTCTTGCAGGGTATCCCTAGCATGGCTTTTTTCCTTGTTTTTCTTTCTATTTTCTCACAACTTCGTCAATGAGTAATTATACTCATGTCTGAGTGGGATGCGGCCTGTAGTTTTCGATGATAGTTTAGAGACAGTAAAAAATGGTGGAAAATACTGGTTATCGCCCTGCACTGACGATGTTTTTCAGCAGTCCAGAGTAAGGTTTGATTGATACGGGAGTAAGTGTCAAGGTTATCGAAAATTTGGGTTAAAACCCCGTCGTTTTACGACGGCTTTAAGCTACAATGGAAAAAGCGATAACCAAGCTAAAAACTGAACCTTGACCACAGATAGTAGGGGGTTTCGTTCAGAAAAGACTTCAAATTCGGCCT
>NZ_JADBTZ010000087.1:0-7703 GCF_020245885.1 Microcystis sp. M165S2
AATCACTGCGTCGCAGATAAATTACCACTTGACGCATTTGTTTTTGGGGATGACGACGATAGACGCGAATGCGATAATCAAGCATTCGGAAAGGAATCTTAGAGTCGGGGTCGGTTTGAAATTCGGTATGGAGAATTAATTCCTCTGACTGCAAAAAAATCAGAGAATCGGCACGAATGGGGTCTAATTGTAATTCCGTCGGGTCGAGGACGGTTAAGGGGAGGGGAGAACCTAATAACCAAGTGGCTAAATCATCGGAGAAGTTTTCGGCAATAAATTTACAAATATTATCAAACATCTTCAGGGATTACTTTCCGTTTCTCCTAGGATACCCTCGATCGCCGGTGTTGACATCCTGTATTTGTCGTAACTATTGCCGAAGAGAATCGTAGCGCGGAATACATTATGGGCAAAATTCAATTCTAATCATCGACTAAACTCTATAAATTTCAGCAAATTTGTCACATCTTAACCAGGAATTTCTTGACAATTACTAGAGGAAGGGGTAGCTTGCAATCAGTTTAATTTTGTGGAGCCTTATGCTATTAGTTAACCTTATCAATCACGGGGGGGGGAGAAGCACGGCTTATCAAAGCCTCTGCTGAAATCCTTTTCTCTAGTCACGGCCACTGCGATCGGATGTATTAGTATCGCCACCAGTGCCACTGCAGCCAGTTTTTCTTTCGCTTTCGGTAGCGCCGGTTCGGGGGACGGTCAGTTCGATGGCCCCTTCGGTATCGCCGTCGGTAGCGGTGGTAATATCTATGTGGTTGATACTGCCAACCATCGCGTACAGGTATTCAACTCTAGTGGTGTCTTCCAGTCCGCTTTCGGTAGCTTCGGTACGGGGAACGGTCAGTTCAATCTCCCCTTCGGTATCGCCGTCGGTAGCGGTGGTAATATCTATGTGGCTGATTCGTTCAACCGCCGCGTACAGGTATTCAGCCAAAGTCAGCCGCGGGTGTCCACTCCCGAACCTTCTGGTATTATCGGATTAGGGATACTAGGGGGTGGTTTAGTGGTGCGTCGCCTCGCTAAACGTCGTTAATCGCGCTTGGGGTGGGGAGATGAGCCTAAATTTCGCTAATTCCCCACCCTTTGCGGTTAAAAGCTTTAATTGTGCTGCTGTCTTTGTAATTCCTCGATCGCGTTGGGGGATAAATCGGTAAATCGGGCAATTGCGCTCGCAACTGGTGCGAGGGTGAGGGGTTGGTCAAGGGATTGTTTGAGGGGCATATTCTGAATTGAATTTGCTGACAATACTTGTCATTTTGTCAAGGATTTTGTTATTTATATTTCTTATACTTAATATAGCTATTGATTACTCGATTGGGGATTCGGGGCGATGCGCTTTTCTGGGGTTCGATTCGGATCGGTCAAATTGACATACACTATAATTATTAGAGTGATCCATGTTTATTTAGGTTAAAGAGAACAATAAAACTAGCGATCAATGCACGTGATCAGTAAAGTTAAATTACGAGAGTTTTGGGAACGCCACTCGGACGCAGAAGACGCTCTGACCGATTGGTATAACTTCGCTAGTAAGGCTAACTGGAAAAATTTAGTAGAGGTTCAAGGTCGCTACCCGAAAGCGGAGGCGGTGGGAAATTTTACAGTTTTTAATATCAAGGGAAACAAATACCGTTTAATCGCTGACATCAATTATTCTCGTCAAACCATTTTCGTTAAATATATTCTAAGTCACCCTAAATACAATAAGGAGAACTGGAAAAATGATACCTACTTCTAATCCATTAACCTATGGTGATTTACTGTTGCAGTATCAACCGAAACCGATTAATAACTCGCAAGAATACGAGCGATTTTTAAGCATAATTGAAGGGATGATGTCACGGGAGTTAATCAATGACGAAGGACTATTATTTGATTTACTGGTCTTATTAGTGGAAGAATACGAGCGGAAACATTATCCGATCGCCCGAACAAGTCCTACCGCTACCTTAGAATCTTTACTTGATGAATTCGAGATCGATAGGCAGTGTCTTATCGATATTTTCGGCGATCGGGATAGAGTAGAATCGGTGATAGCGGGGAAACAGGCGATCGCCCCCTCTCAAGCCGAGTCTCTAGCCGAATTTTTTAATCGTTTAAGTGCGAAACTGGCGTTAAGCGCCCGTGATTTTCTCTTGTAGCCTCGCTTTTCCTTCGGGAACCATATAACAAATCCTTACTTTCCTCATAACTTTAGATTAATTAAGATAATGTTACAAAACTTTATGAAAAAGGCGTAGTATGATAATTTACGCCAGTAAAGCGAACACAATAAGGAGCAACACCCATAATGCAGTCGGCCGAGATGTTGCTGACAGTCCCCAAAGAGTATTTAAAAGCACCGGGGGGCTTCAACCCAAACGTTACCATGTTTTTCATTGCCTTGAGCCTAATAACCCTATCTACCTGTGGCTATTGGCTATGGTCCTGGCCCGACTGGATTTGTTTTACCGCTAATGTCCTCGCTTTACATTTATCGGGGACAGTTATCCACGATGCCTCTCATAATTCTGCCCATAGCAATCGGACATTTAATGCTATTTTAGGTCATGGTAGTGCTTTAATGCTCGGTTTTGCCTTTCCGGTCTTCACTAGAGTCCATTTACAGCACCACGCTCACGTTAACGATCCCGAAAATGATCCGGATCATTTTGTCTCCACTGGTGGACCTTTGTGGATGATTGCGGCCAGATTTTTTTATCACGAGATTTTCTTTTTTAAGCGGCAACTCTGGCGAAAATACGAACTGCTGGAATGGTTCCTCAGTCGTCTTTTTGTTGCTACCATAGTCATCGTCGCCTGTCAATATGGTTTTATTGGCTATGTGATGAATTTTTGGTTTGTTCCCGCTTTAGTGGTGGGAATTGCCCTCGGTTTATTTTTTGATTATCTTCCTCATCGTCCTTTCCAAGAGCGTAATCGTTGGAAAAATGCCCGCGTTTACCCCAGTCCTCTCTTAAATCTGCTGATTTTAGGGCAGAATTATCATCTCGTGCATCATCTCTGGCCGTCGATTCCCTGGTACAAATACCAACCTGCATACTATGCCACTAAACCGCTTTTAGACGCAAAAGATTGTGAACAGTCTTTAGGCCTACTGCAAGGTAAGAATTTCTGGAGTTTCCTCTACGATGTCTTCTTGGGGATTCGCTTTCACTCCCATTCCTCTAAATCTAGCTCATAGCAGTTATCGTAATGGTGAGGTAGAAAGTTTTCCTTTTGGGGAGTCGGTATCTGTACTGGTTTTGTTGTCAACTTGATTTTTTGAAGGAGGATTTTATGGGTCAACATTGGGGAAAAGCCTTAATTTTAACAACAACTTTCTTGACAATTAACATCGATTATGCTAGGTCTTTAACCTTTGGTGAGGCCGTTGGTATTGGAGCGGGGGCCTTGTTAATCAACCGAGCGGTACAGGATAATAGACAACGTTATCGATTTGTGCCACCAGAGCAAGAATTTCAGCGCGGACTAGAGGACGGGTTTAACTTTGCCCGCTATGATAATCCGCGCAATTCCAGGGACTACGATGACGGTTTTATCGAGGGACGAAGACGCCGGGAGTCGGGTTGGGCCAGTCCCAACCGGAGAAACTAATTATTTTTTTGGTCTGCGTCCCACTTCGGCGGTTTCTTGAATGGAAAATATCCTCAATTTGCCGTCGATGGGAGCGACTTTAGCCACGGCTGCCGATGCCACTATATAGTTATCACCCTCGATGTTGGTAATATTGACTACCCGCTCGCGAGTGATTATCGCCATCTCGTCATTAGCAAGAATATCCACATCCCAATTCTCAGAAAGAACCTCCATACTTTTAATATTTTTGTAGGATTCCTCTAAAAATCTTTTATGTTCCGTGATGCCATCTAACTCAAAAATTTCGGTACTAGCATCGGTTTTAATGGTCAATTGCGAGGAAATAAATGGGGCATAGTGTTTGAGTATTAGGGCGATATTTTTATCTTTAATAGCGGTTTTAATGTCTTCAATCATTGCTTTAATTTCCGCTTCGCTGATTTTTTGTCCCCAATCGCTACTCCTCGATTGTTTCACTGGCACTATCGAGGGATTAGCGTGGACAAAAGCGGGGGAGATGCTGGGGAGAAGGGATAAACCGAGCAATAGAACAATTAATTGGGGAGAACGCATAATTAATAAACTTGGTAAATTCAACCCGAATCATAGCATTTTCTCGTTACCGAATAAATCCTCAAGCTGAAAGTCCCCGGTTAGGGAAGCTAAGAGAGCAAAATTCTGGCTGTGCAAAGTCTAGGTTGATCCTTTAGCTATTTTTTGTTTGATATTTCCAGAATAACAGGGGTATGATCGCTAGGTTTTTCTTGTTTTCTGGGTTCTCGATCGATCAGACAATTAACGGCTTTTTCGTATAGCTGAGGAGTTAAATAAAGATGATCGATTCGCCAACCTCGGTTACGAGAAAAACCACCGCTGCGATAATCCCACCAACTATAATGTCCTGCTGCCGAGGTGAATTTTCTAAAGGCATCTTGTAAACCAATTTCTAAGACCTTTTCTAAAGCTTCTCTTTCTTTAGCTGAAGACATAATATGATTTTCTTTGCCTTTGGGATCATAAATATCTTTATCTTCTAAGGCAATATTAAAATCTCCGCAGATACATAATTCTTGAGGTTGAGAATTAATAATTTTATCTAGATATTTCCTAAGAGTTTCTAACCATTTAAGCTTATAAATATACTTATCACTATCTAGGGAAGAACCGTTAGGAACGTAGAGATTGATAATCCGAATATCGCCGATTACTCCAGTAATTACCCGTTTCTGTTCGTCCAGTTCTCCCGTTAAATTTTCGCCGATAATTGGACTAAATCCCATAGTGATATCGCTCATGGGTTTTCGGCTAAAAATCGCCACACCATTATAGGCTTTTTGTCCAGAAATATAGAGATGATAACCCAAAGATTCAAAAGCTTCTCTGGGAAAATCTCGATCAATTACCTTGGTTTCTTGCAAGCACAAAACCTCAACGGGATTGAGTTGTAACCAGTTAATTACCTGCTCTTGTCGGCTGCGAATCGAGTTGACATTCCATGTGGCGATTTTCATAGCTAAAAACCGAGAATTTTTCTCACACTTCCTCAGCAAAACTGGCGCGACGCACAAACTCAAAGGGACCGGCGATCGAACCCCAGACTAATTGATCGGTTTCGGGATCTAAACCGCGATCAACGCTAATTAATCCCCGTTCACTAATTTCAAAACTATTATCTAAATAAGTCATTCTATCTTTGCGAAAGACTAAACATTGTTTACCCGGTTTCACCACCCCTTTAAAACTGTTACCTGTCCAAGTTACATTTATATCACAACCCGGCATCGGTTCTAATAGGTCTAAGGTGAGATTTTTGAGACGCTGGGGTTCTCTAGAAGCACCAAAAAAGTTAGCTTCCTCTTTAACTTTAAAGTTTTCTAGTTCAATATGATCATCGACTACCGACAATTTAAATACTCGCAAACGATAGGGAGTATTGAGCATAAAATCGTAGGCCTGCTCTAAAAATAAACTGGTTCCCTTCAGTAATTCATCGGGCAAAGGACGCATACACACGCGAATATGGGCAAAAAAAGGCGGATTAGCAAAAGCTTGTTCTTGATTACTAAAATCCGCCGCCATCCAGCGCGCTAGGGTTTTTATGTCCGTGGAATGAGTCATAGTTTTTGAGATGTGAATGGCTATTAGCTATCAGCCATCAGCTAGTTAATCGCTCTGATAAATTTTCACTGATTACTGATAACTATGCCCCGACAATTGTTATTGTGCAATTACTTTAATTTCAATATCGGCACTAACTTCGGGATGGAGTTTGACTTGTACTTTATAGACTCCCAATTGACCGATATCGGGGACGGTAATACCACGGCGATCGATTTCTAATTTAGCATTTTCTAGAATAACCGTAGCCACATCTTGACTGGTGACAGTACCGAAAATTGCCTCGTTTTCACCCACCTGTTTAGGGATGCTGTAGGGACTGAGTTTTTCGATCGCAGTTTTTCTGGTTTCCGCTTCTTGTTTTTCGGCCAGAAGACGTTGACGCTCTTTTTCTTTCCTAAATTCTGCCTGTTTAATCGCGCCTTTGGTGGCTAAAACAGCCACACCTTGGGGGATAAGGTAATTGCGCGCATAACCGGGTGCCACTTCTACCACATCGCCATTTTCGCCTAATTTGCTGACTTTTTGATTGAGGATAACCTGCATTCGTTTCGCCATGATCTTGACCTAAAACAATAGTTCCAAAACCCCTATCATACCATGCAATCGTTTTTATGTGTCCTCCCATCCAGACCGTCAGTTAGCTATGGAAAAACTACTTGAACAATCCGAGTCTCCCGAAAAGGAAAACTTCGTACCTCACCATTAAGATAACTGCTGTATCCAGTTTTCTTACCCGGTGTCCGTCAACCCCGATGAATGCCGATAGCCAGTTAAAACCAGTAAGACAGGGCGGCGAGAATAACTAAAGACTATTTTTTTGGTAAGATCAAAGCTAAACTAACCATCACGCCTTCTTGAGGAAAGATTTATTTATGAGCGATATAGGGTTTATTTTGACGATAATCAACAATTTCCTGCAAATTTACTCGGTAATCCTAATTGTTAGGGTTTTACTGACTTGGTTCCAAAATGCCGGTTGGGCCTATCAGATTATGTCTTTTCTCAGTCCGATTACCGATCCCTATTTAAACCTCTTTCGCTCGATTATCCCACCCCTAGGCGGGATGGACTTTTCCCCGATTCTCGCTTTTCTGCTGCTCAACGTTGTTCAGAGTGTCGTAGCCACAGGGGCCAGTAGTTTGGTCAGTAGCAGTTTCTAAATCCGCGGATCAACACTACTGGTAAAACCGGAAGCTTTGAATTTTTCCAGTCGCAAGGGGGTTGGTTGATTGGTAGAAACAGAAATTCTGATCTCGAAATCACTAATCCCCGGTGGCACTTCTGGAATTGCCCCGACTCGGCTACGATTTTGTAAAGCCGGTTCCCCGTTAGCATCGTAAATCCGACCAAAAACATCGGCATCATAGACGGTTTTTCCAGAATTATTTTTAGCTTTGCCGGTGATTAAAAAACAATTAGCCGGAAAACTGGTTCCCCCACTGGTGACACTCCCCTCGGCTAATTCGGGGGGACATTCTTTATAAGATACATCTAATAGTTGAATTGGGGTTAAAGCTTGAGCAGTAGGGATGATGATCCAGCTAGACAGCCAGAAGAGAACAGAAAGCAGTAAAACGGTGAGCGAGCGTGGTGTCATCGAAAATTTTGGGTCTGAAACCCCGTCGTTCTACGACGGCTTTACTATTAAATATTAGCACATTTACGAAATATATGCTAAAATGTGAGACATGGAAAAAGCCTATTCGTTTCGATTTTACCCCACACCAGAACAAGAGTCCCTATTGCGGCGCACTTTGGGCTGTGTAAGATTAGTTTACAATAAAGCTCTCCATCTCAGAACACAAGCATGGTACGAAAAGCAAGAAAGAGTAGGCTACGCTCAAACTTCTTCAATGCTAACCGAGTGGAAAAAGCAAGAAGAATTAGACTTTTTAAACGAAGTTAGCTGTGTACCTTTACAACAAGGGTTAAGACACCTACAAACAGCTTTCACTAACTTCTTTGCTGGTCGTACTAAGTATCCTAAC
>NZ_JADBTZ010000088.1:0-5195 GCF_020245885.1 Microcystis sp. M165S2
GGATGCAGAATCGATCGGTTTAACCCATAATCAGATCGTTCTCGGTAAACTCTCCGGCCGCAACGCTTTTCGCTCTCGTTTACAGGAATTGGGTTTTGAACTTTCGGAAACGGAACTTAATAACGCTTTTATCCAGTTTAAAGAAATGGCCGATCGCAAAAAGGAAATCACCGATCGCGATCTAGAAGCGATTGTTAACGATGAAATCGATACGGTTCCCGATCACTTCCGCCTCGAATTAGTACAAGTATCCTGTGGCAATAACGCCAGACCCACGGCCACGGTCACGATTCGCACTCCCGACGGTAGCGAGTTATCCGATGCGGCCATTGGTACAGGGCCCGTAGATGCTCTCTGCAAAGCGATCGATCGAGTGGTGCAGATTCCTAACGAATTAATCTCTTTCTCGGTGCGAGAAGTTACCGAGGGAATCGACGCTTTAGGAGAAGTGACTATCCGTCTCCGTTACGAAGGACGCACCTATTCTGCTCGCGCAGCCGATACCGATATTATTGTCGCCTCCGCTCGTGCCTACGTCAGCGCCTTAAACCGTCTCCACGTCGCACTGCAGCAGAAGGAAAAAACCCCAGAAATGCTACAAGTCTAGATAGATTCCAGTCGAGTTCTATTATCTAAAGTTTCAAAAAGTATCTATTTCTTCTTGATTGATCTCTTGATTCAACAAAGCCCAGAAAACTATGAAGCTAATCCAAAAATTTCAATGGGTAGCCGTCGGTCTGAGTTTGTTCTTCAGCCTTAGCGTACTACTAAACCTACCTCCCGTCCAAAGTGCCGCTACCAGCGACTGCTTTGCCACCATGACCAAAGCAGACGAACTCTACCAAGCGGGAAAGAAAAAGGAAGCCAAAGAACTTTATCGCCAATGTAAGCCGGACTTTGCCAATTCGGACGAGACTGCCACCGAAATCCCCGACCCAGTCTATGAGATTGAAGAACTAGGGGGTGGACGAAGACTTTGGCAACAAGCACAGGAGGGAATGGAACAAGATTCCGATGCCTTTAAAAGCAAAATTTTCTTTAATCTGATTGGTCTCACCAGAAGTTATCCACAATTCGTTCCTGCTCAGCTAACCCTGGTTGATTTTTGTTTGAGAGAATCTGAATTTTGCGCTCAATATGCCCAAGAAGGACAGGCTAAAACTGCCAGCCAAATTCTAGAACGATTGACAGAATTGTATCCCGATAACCCAGATTTGCTCAGAAAGAAAATTGAGGTTTTTGCAGCGGAAGAAAAGCTTTTAGAAGCCTCCATTGCCGCTCGTCAATTTTCTTTAGTCTATAACGACTATCCGGAAGCCACTGAATTTGCCCAACTCGCCGACAACTATCTGAAAAAATTTGAAAGCAAAGTCAAGCAACAATTAATCGGACAGACGGTTGTGGGTACAGTGATAGGGGTATTGGCGGGTGGCTTGAATCAAAACCCCTATCAAGTCATTTCTGGGTTTCAGATGGCTTTTCTCATGATTCAAGGAGAATCTGCCTTTGGAGAACAAATGGCGGCGGCGTTTGCTGGAAAATATGAAAAAGAAGGAAAATTGGTAGAGGATGGAGAAGTCCTCAACTACATCAAAGGAATAGCTGCCAGAATCACCTCTTACATGGGACGAGATTTTGACTATAAATATTACGTTGTCAAAAATAGCAAAATCAATGCCTTTGCCCTGTCAGGTGGCAAGGTATTTATCAATACAGGAGCTATTTTGCAGACCAATTCTGAAGCAGAACTCGCTGGTTTATTGGGACATGAAATTGCCCATGCTGTTCTCTCTCATGGTTTTTTAAAAACGGCTCAGGCTAATTTACTGGGTAATTTAAGTCAAATTGTCCCTTTCCTCGACCGAGTTTCCCCCGTAGTCAGCGCACAATACAGCCAAGAAGCTGAACGCCAAGCCGATATTTTGGGAACCAGGTCTTTGGCACTTTCGGGCTATGCTGCCGATGGACTGCGTAATTTAACTGTTACGTTTAAAAAGCTACATGGAGATGCGCCTACTAATTATCTTTCAACTCATCCGGCCCCAGTTGAGAGAGTAAGTTATCTGGAAAAAATGATTCATAATAACGGCTATGATCGCTACGCTTATGAAGGGGTCAAGAAACACCGAGAAATTCAGGAAAGATTGAAAAATTCCAGTTAAGGAAAGTCCTATTGAGGGCAATATAGAGTGTAATTCCATTGAGTTCCTGATTTCTCTATATTGCCAGTTAATTCCACAGTCACCTGACCAGAATTACCACTGAAAGGAATAGATAAACTTTTCCTACCCGATACAAATCCGGTATTAACCAGTTCCCGATTTTCATAAATAACCCGTAGCCTATCTGGAATCCCGTACATCTCATAATCAAGGCGGATTTCTCCTTGATTAGCCGTTAGTTGAATCCTTCTAACATCTCCTTCTTGTCCGCCACTTGCCTGCTGTCGGTCACAGAATTCATAACCACGACTACGGGCTAGGAAGATTTGCATATCAATTGACTCGACAGAAGCATCAAACTGATAATTGGAATCAACTTGCTGGTCGAGACAATACTGATATTGGTCGCCTTTTTTAATGGAAACTCCTTCAGGTTTTTTAACTGACCTTACCCTGACTTCACCCTCATTTATCCGAAAAGTTAAACAGGGGTCAATATTCCCAATTTCAACCCGATTAATTTCTTCAATCCTTGAAGGTTCGATAATCGTATCTTCATGGCTAAAAACCTGCAACCCACAGAAAGTTGCTCCCTTAGCTTTAGCTTCTTGCCAAATTTGTTCCACCCTTTCCTTCATCGCTAAACCTGATTCCTTAAGGATAAATTCCTGGTTATTAGCACAGGAAACTGAAGCCGTTAATTCTGAATCTTCTGTCTCCCAATAATCAAAGGTTAACCTCACGCAATTTCCTTTTCCAGTTGCTTCGCATTCTTGGAGAGGTTTCTCACAGGGATTAGAACGAAATTGAGAGATTCCCAGCCAACCACGCCCCCTTTCATCAACCACAGTACAATATCGCCAACTGCTAGGAGATTTCTGTCCCATCAACCACTGTTTAATTGACGCAAAAGTAAAAAATTGATTACTGTCTGGTAAGTTAGTATTGCGACGACTACCAGAACGAACTTTAAAGCCGTTTGCACATCCCCGTTTCGTCGTCTTGGGATTAGTCCATTCAATGATAAAAGTATCTTTTGTTTCTACCAAGCAAGGGAAATAATAGGAAGTTCTCAAGTTATTCTTAATGCTGGCCTGCACCGCCAGTCCCATCGGTAGATTAGACTTATTGTAGAACTCTAATTTAGCATAGGTGCGACCACTACTGGGAATGTCTAACTTATCTAAAATTTTCATAATCGTTCCTTGACTAACAGGGTCGTAATCCCCCCCACGACGGCGGCGAATCCCTAGAGAGTTTGGCCCGATAATTTGCGTTACTTCCGCAGAATCAGGGATTTCAGCGTAACTGCTGGGGGTGGGAATTAGAGTAGATAAAGGAATCAGAAAGCTGGCGATGATTCGTAGTATTCTCGGTTGAGATTTATTCATAGCTTTTGAGGAATAGACTTATGATCAATGATTTCTACTTATTTTGGGGAGGTAAATTTTAAAAATTTTACACTCTTCTAATCTGTTTTCTAGTTCAGGAAGAGCAGGAGGATACATCAAGACACTTCTGAGAGTATGTCCATTGAGTTCCCGACATTCAGGTGCAAGTATATCCTGAGAGCCATACCAGCCACAATTATTATTGGTAAACTTACGCCATAATTCTTCAATTTTTTTGAGAGTTTCACAAGGAAAAGCATCCTCTTCCCCTTCATCTAGCACTCCACTATTATTACGGTCAGCCTTGACTCCCCAGTTACCCATTAAAATTTCATAAGTTGTTCGCAATGCCCCCGTGTATTGATTTTCTTTCTTGGAAGCATCATTTTCTATCTGTTCGCCAAAATCCTGATTGCTGAGTTGAGTTTGGAGGAGTGGGAGTCGATGCTGACGAATTACCTCTGCCAAAGATGACTCGGCCCTTTGCGAGATTTCCTCAAGTTGAGTTGTTTTTGAAACAATCCCCGGAAAGCTTTGGGGATTTTCTGTGATTTCCTGTTTCAATTGATTAGCCATTGTCAAGATCTGGCGGTAGTCAGCAATGGTTTTTTCTCCCTCTCCCTTCTGTCGACGATCGTCAGCACTCATTAAGTAATCAGGCAGTTTGGCAACGATAATTTCTGCATTTTGTGGAGTAATACTTTGGGACAAAAGAGAGTACATAGATTTTTCTTCTTTAACCTGTTGGTGCTGCTGCCAAGCCGATCCCACACCCGCGATAACAATCAAAATAGTTACCCCCAATATTCCGTATAAAGTCCGGCTCTTGTAGCCACCTTGAGAAAGATGAAGGATATGAAAGATATTAATCGAGCTATTATCCCCTTGAGTTACATAGGCATTTTTACCAGCATTTACGCCCTGCATTCTGCCTTCATTATGCCCAACATCCTGAGCGATGTTCTGACTGTCAGAAGGCTGTTGAGGGTTGAATTTAGGAGATCGCTTGCTCATTCTCTTACTTCATCCCCAGAAATGGCTAATGGCTACTCCCAGCCAAGCCGCTAACTTGACAAAAAGGGGTCTTAACTTGCTGATTAAATCCTTAGTTGCTCCTGCCGTCGTATCGAGTTTTTTAATAACGGAAGTTGCCCGCTCAAGCTGCTTGATAATGATTGATTGCTCTGGTTTCTCTTCGTTGGCTTCCTGTTTGGCGTTTGTTGTATATTCAGTGGCTTTGGAGACCACTTCTGACGGCAAAGGAGAAGCTTTTAGCAATTGTTCAATCTGATCTAGTATCTCTACCGCCTGCTCTTGAGTTATTTGCTCACTCGTCCCACCTGAAGCCCCCTGCTGAGTAGCAGTCACATTGCCTCCTGCTGCGATCGCCTGTATCTGACCTGTATTAGAGCCAACTATCTGGGTAAATGTTTGCTGACTGGCTTCTGACATAAAATTATCCCCTATAGGTATTTAGACAAAATTGATTATACAATTCCTTCCAAGGAAATCTATCGCACTTCTCGCCTAGTTTCTAATCTTACCGGCATGATCGTGCAACCGAATAAGGCGATCGTCGGTGCTAACGCTTTCGCACACGAGTCGGGAATCCATCAGGACGGGGTGTTAAAACATAAACTCA
>NZ_JADBTZ010000089.1:0-7033 GCF_020245885.1 Microcystis sp. M165S2
ACTGTTTACTGTTTACTGATAACTGAAAAACCCCCTATGACAGACAATAGAGATAACTTCAACGAAACTTATAATGCACTAATTGATCGCATTGTCAATCTAACTTTAGAAGGAAAAATTAGGGCTAAATCACAGGTTTATAACCTTTTAGCCGAGGGACTAAAAAATGGCACAGGAGAAATTTTTGAGCGTTGTTTAACCGAAAAAATGATCCTTACTCGCTCACAGTTAGAAACAAAAATTAAAGCGACTAGGGTTTTGCGGGCCCTGGAAACAATCGAAAGTGAATGGGAAAAATATCAAAAAAACAATCAGCAAAATTCTCTCACTGCAGCGGCGATCGATAATCTGGTGAAAATCGATCGAGAGGATCGTTTACTGACTTTAGTAAATTTAATTGATCCCAATCAAAATAATGCTTTAACCCTAGAACAATTGCAACAGTTAGCCAAGAATTTACAGACAATTTCTCAGCAGCGGGGAGAAGCGGATTTATGGCAAATTGCCACAGGGATTAATTTGGGGTTAAATACTTGGTCAAATTTATCGAGTTATCTCACCAGTTGGCTCTACGAACAAAATCGCAATCTTGGTTTTACTAATGATAATGAGCGAGTGACTCCTTGGCAAATTTGGGCAAGTAAAGTTAATCCCTCTTGGTTAAAACGAGTCTTAGAAAGTTTAGCTAATCAACAAGCTTTTGATCCTCTCACTCAAGATTTAACTTTAACCGATTGGGTAGAAACTGCTATTGTTTTTCAATATATCCAAAGAGGACTAATTAACTTTTTTGATCAGCGCATCTATAGCGAAAAATTAGGAGCCAAATTATCCATTTCTACCTTTCTCACCTTCGCTTTAATTTGGTCGCTGTTAACCAATAGTTTCGAGCAAGTTAGTAAAAATTCCCTCTATAGTCGCGGCTGTTTTCAGATGGCTTTACAAATTCTGAGAACCTTTGCTCAACGGGACTATTTTCCTTTATACGGAGGAATTTTTGCCTCCTTTTCTGGCAGTTATCTCAAGGATGCGTTAGACTATTTATCAATTCCTCTGCGTTATGTGGAAGGCACGGGAGAAAAGGCGAGAATTTTAACTTTAATTGCCTATTCTAATCGCATTCGTGGCGACTATCCACAGGCCAGAGAATGTCATCAACAAGCTTTAGAAATTGCTCGTCAACAACAGGATTCTGCTTGTGAAATAGCTAATTTAAACCATTTATCCCGTCTCAATGCTATCCAGAAAAACTATGCAGAAGCAATTAATTTAAGTCAGAGAGCTTTAATCTTAAGTCGTCAACAGGGTAATAGTTTAGGACAGGCTAACGCTTTAGCTAATTTGGGTTATAGTCAGGTACAGGAAGCGCAACAGTTAGAGAGATATGATCCCGAAATTTATCAAAGTTCGATCGAGTATTTAAACCAGGGATTAAAGTTAGCGGAAAGTCTCCAAGATTGGCAGAGTAAATCCCTTTGTTGTAGCAGTTTAGGTCTAGCATATCTTATCCTCGAAAGACCCCAAGAAGCGATTAATATTCTCCTGCAAGGATTGGAATCGGCGAAATACTACGGAGATGTATATCTGCAAGGTTTATTACTAACTTATTTAGGCGAAGCTTACTATCAAGACAAGAATTTTGAACAGGCAATTTATATGGGTTCTCTAGGAATGTATTGGCTACACGAAATCGGTGCAGTAGAATGGCGACAAGCTGCTAGTCTATTAACAGTTATTCGCGGCAAAAATATCGCAGCTTTTGAGCAGACTTTCAGTCAGGAACGTTCCTCCCTGATTAAGTCCCTTGGAGTGGAAGGCTACCAATATATCTCAGAAATTCTCAGCAAATATCAACAGGGTAATTAGTGAATACACAGCATAACTTATTAATTAATCTCTCGGTACTTTTTCCCCAACCCACAGGAATCAGTACCTACATTCTTAACCTCTTACCCTACCTGAAAAATTTAGAACCAACCCTACTAACAACTAATAGTTATCCCGACTTTAACTGTTATTCTATCCCCAAGAATCTCACCCCCGATCGAGGAGCGAAAGGTCATTTAAAACGCTTACTCTGGACTCAGTTTCGGTTATCGTCAATTTACCGACAATTAAACGCCAATTTACTCTTTTCTCCCCTCCCGGAAGCACCGATAAATTCTCCCTGTCGCTTTGTCGTCATGGTACACGATTTAATTCCCCTGCGGTTTCCCAGTTTTACTTCCCCCTTAACTCACTATTTCCGTTATTATGTGCCGCAGGTATTACAACAGGCAAAACATATTATCTGCAACTCTCAGGCAACGGCCAAAGATATCACTGAATATTATCAAATTCCCGCCGATAAAATTACTTCTATTCCCCTAGCCTACGATAATCATCACTTTCGCCCTATTGAAGATAATAAGCCAGAGCATCCCTATTTTCTCTATCTCGGTCGTCCCAATCCCTATAAAAATTTACCGCGTTTAATCGCCGCTTTTGCCCAACTGCCCCCAGATTTAACAGATTATCATCTTTGGATTGCTGGCAGCTTTGATCGCCGTTATACCCCCAATTTACAACAACAAGCGCAAGAATTAGCAGTCAGCGATCGCATTAAATTTCTCGATTATATCCCCTACGATCACCTACCCAAAGTTATCACTCAAGCCACTGCTTTAGTCTTCCCTAGTCTCTGGGAAGGCTTCGGATTGCCCGTTTTAGAGGCTATGGCCTGCGGTACACCCGTCATTACCTCAAATTTGTCATCTTTGCCCGAAGTCACGGCAACAGCGGCAATTTTAATCGATCCCTATCGAGTCGAGGCCCTAGCCGATGCCCTCAAAATTATCGCTCAAGATCGACAATTACACTCAAAATTAAGTCATCTAGGCAAAAAACGAGCCAATGAGTTTAGTTGGCAAAAAACTGGTCTAGCTACGGCCGCAATCTTAAATCAATATCTAGGGTCTGCTTAACTGACAGCGTTTCCCGTCCAGATGAAGTATAACCTGAGCGGTCATCGTCGGAAAAAGAAAAATAATTTGACAGATCGGCAGCATTTGCTGTAGGATTGATGATCGTGACCTTAATTGGAGAGATGGCCGAGCGGTTGAAGGCGCAGCACTGGAAATGCTGTTTAGGGGTAACTTTAACGAGGGTTCGAATCCCTCTCTCTCCGTTCCCAAAGCACCTCATATCTATGAGGTGCTTTTTATAGCGGAGTATAGGAGTCAGGATTCTGAATTCAGGAGATTACTCTTATTGATTATCTTCTCCCCCGCTCCCCACTTCATAATTGATAATTTATAATTGATAATTCCCGCTCCCCACTTCATAATTGATAATTGATAATTCATAATTCCCACTCTCTTATACTTTTTAAACAGGATTTAGTCTAATTCCCGTCGGTAGGCCATCTTTACACTTAGCTAACCACTCCAATAAACTATCTAACTGCTGTGGTGGTTTTACCAATCCTAGACCCCTAACCGTCACCTGTTTGGGACTATAAACAAAGCGTGATCGTATATGTTGGGGTAGGTGTTCTTCTAATAATTTCCAAGCTGGTTCCTCCATGGGAGTTTCTAGGATAATATGCTGTTTTCCATCGGGTTTAATGCGCGAAAAACCGAGGGATTTAGCCAGATGTTTTAACTCGATTACCTTAAATAATTGTGCCACCGGTGCAGGAATTGCCCCGTATCTATCGACTAAATCGGCAGCAATTTGTCCTAAAGTTTTCTGAGAATTGGCAGTAGCGATCGCCCGATAGACATCCATTTTCTGCTCCAGATCTGATATATAATCATTAGGAATAAATGCCGTCAATTTCAGATCGATTTGGGTATCCTCCACTTGAGGAATTTCTTGACCTTGAATTTCCCGCAAAGCTTCCTGTAACATTTCCATATATAGATCAAAACCGATCGCTTCCATTTGTCCCGATTGTTCCGCACCCAATAAGTTACCCGCACCGCGAATTTCCAGATCCCTAGTCGCTAATTGATACCCCGATCCTAACTGGGTAAATTCTTGAATTGCCTTTAATCTTTCCCGAGCGGTTTCTGTTAGTTCTCCCTTGGCCGGATAAAGTAACCAAGCGTGCGCTTGTACTCCCGATCGCCCCACCCGTCCCCGCAGTTGATAGAGTTGCGCTAAACCGAATTTTTGGGCATCTTCAATGATAATCGTGTTAACTCTGGGAATATCTAACCCTGACTCCACAATAGTCGTACAGACTAAGATATCCGCTTCCCCATTATTAAATGCTAACATGGTGGTCTCTAATTCGGACTCATCCATACGACCGTGGCCGATGGCAATTCTAGCACCCGGAATCATCCCTTGAATTGCTGCCGCTTTTTCTTCAATTCCCTCGATTCTGGGTACTACATAAAAAATCTGTCCTCCCCGATCCAATTCATTGCGAATTGCCGTTCTAATCACATCAGAATTATAACTAGAAAGGTGGGTTTGGATGGGACGACGAGAGGGAGGAGGTGTGGTAATTAAACTCATTTCTCGTACCCCAGAAAGGGACATATAAAGAGTCCGGGGAATCGGTGTCGCACTCAAAGTTAACACATCAATATTACTTTTAAAAGCCTTAATTTTTTCCTTTTGATTGACCCCAAAACGCTGTTCTTCATCAATTACCAATAATCCTAAATCTTTAAACTCCACCGCTTTACTCAATAACAACTGCGTCCCCACCACTATATCCAATTCCCCCGTTTTCAAGCGCTGGACGATATCTTTTTTCTCGGAATTGGTGCGAAAACGATTTAATAAACCCACATTAATGGGATAGGGAGCAAAACGTTCTTTCAGGGTGTGATAATGTTGTT
Organism: Microcystis sp. M165S2; assembly: GCF_020245885.1. NCBI lineage: Bacteria > Bacillati > Cyanobacteriota > Cyanophyceae > Chroococcales > Microcystaceae > Microcystis > Microcystis sp. M165S2. The sequence goes on from NZ_JADBTZ010000089.1 coordinate 4,836, forward strand.
GGGTTAAAATCGTTGTTGGTGCTAATAAAGCCACCTGTTTATGACCCGTGGTGACAGCTTTAAAAATAGCACGAATGGCCACTTCTGTCTTACCAAAACCCACATCCCCACAGACTAATCGATCCATCGGGCGATCGCTTTCTAAATCCCGTTTCACATCCTGTATCGCTTTCAGTTGATCAGCAGTGGGTTGGTAGGGAAAAGAATCCTCTAACTCCCGCTGCCAGGGATTATCCATCGGATAGGCAAAACCCGATTTTTGGGCGCGTTGGGCGTAAATATTGATTAAATCAACCGCTAACTTCTTAACCGACTTCCTGACGCGGGCTTTCGTCGCTTCCCACGCTTTGCCAGAGATTTTATGTAATTCGGGCGCTTGACTACCTGTATGACGATAACGAGAGAGATTATCGAGAGAATCGGCAGGAACCCGCAATAATCCATCAGCATACTTAATAACTAGATAATCTCGACCTTGCACTACTCCGCTAATTATGCTTTCCTGCTTTTCTAGTTTGATAAACTGTCCGATGCCATGGTGTTTATGTACTACAAAATCGAGGGGACGGAGTTTGTTCACGTCCACCTGTACCGAGGCTGCTTGCCGACGTTTGCGGACGTAACCGGCAGTATTTAAAAGATGTTGCCCGAAGAACTCTCGATCGCTAACGACGACTATGCGATAGGTGGGGAGAATAAAACCTTCTAATTCAGCTAATCCTGAGTATTTTAGGGCTGTAGCGGTGTTTTGAATTATTAAGCGCTCGATCGCCCCAAAATCAAGGGGATTGGGGATAAATTGGGCCGGGCAGTCGTGTTCCTGTAATAATGAGACTGTGCGGGAGGGTTGGGCAGATATTAACCATGTAGCATACTTATTTACTTTAATCCCGCTATAAATCTCTCTTTTTCCCCGTAAAATTTCCGCTAGTTTGGCGAATTGCCCCGCATTGGTGGGAATCGGACGACTGGAGAGATTAAGGCTATTTTCGGACAGGTGATCGTCTATTTCCGAGAGGTAGAGATGGGGAAATTTGGGCGATATTTCCAGAGATTCGCCAAAAGAACGGTGAATTTTCGGTAAAGGTGGTTCTATCTCTTGCCAGCGTTCCCCAATATATTCTATCCAGCGCTCGCTTCTAGCTTGACAGCTTTCCAGTTCATCAAAGGCAATAAGGGTATTTTCGGGGAGATAATCCAATAAAGAAGCAGCTTGACGGAAGGCCAAGCCTAAAAATCGCTCAATTCCCTCTGGATAAATGCCATTAGCCAATTTTTCTCGATCTTCAGCCCCTAGATAATCGGCCACTGTCGGGGGGAGAGAAGGGGCAATCATCGCCGCGAAGCTAGTGGGAGTAAGAAGCAGATTGGGGATAGAATCCAGCGATCTTTGGGTTGCAGGGTCAAATTCTCGCAATTTTTCCAATTCATCGCCGAAAAATTCTAACCTGACTGGTAATTCTGCCGAAACTGGGAAAATATCAACGATATCGCCGCGACGACTCCATTGCCCTTCGGTTTCTACCAGTGAAACCCGTTGATATCCTAATCTAGCTAGGGTTAGATCGAGGTTTTTGGCTTCTATAATCGTTCCTATCTCAAAATTATCGCTATATTTCTCGAAAACCTCCCTAGGGGGTAAATGGGGCTGCAGGGCCTTTTCGGTGGTAACGATCGCAATTCCGTCCTCTTGATGACTGATTGCCGATAATACCTGCATCTGTCCCCAAATCATCTCGGATTCCCGATTAAATGTCTCGTAGGGGCAAGCTTCCGAGGTGGGATAAAAGAAAACACCTTTCCACGTCATCGCTTCTAATTGGGCAGCCCAACGTGCCGCTTCCTCCAGGTTGGCACAGATAATTAAAAGATTTTTTCCTTGACAACGGGCAAAAGCTGTGCTTATTAATCCTTTCGGTAAGCGGGCAAGGCCAGTTAGGGTTAAATTGCCATTTTTCTCCAGTTTTTGGATAAGTTCGGCAGTTAGAGGCGATTTTTCAATGTTGCGAACAACGGAGGCAAAAGTCATTTTTTAGTGATCGGCTCTCGGTTTTTAGTTAGGGTCTGCTGAAAAAGTTTTTCGGTGGGGGTTGGGGGTTGGGGGTTGGGGGTTGGGGGTTGGGGTGTGGGGTGTGGGGTTTTACCCATTTTCAGGTGGTCAATTACCTAATTTTCAGGGAAAAAGTCCCGGAATTTTC
>NZ_JADBTZ010000009.1:0-18030 GCF_020245885.1 Microcystis sp. M165S2
AAATTAAGTCTGTGGGGGGTGGGGTGGGTTCCCAGAAGTCCTCGAAATCTTCTTCTATCAGTGCCGGAGAGGTGGCAGTTTCGTCGCTTTTGGCAATCGTCATTTTTTCGGCCTCTCTAGGTGGGAGTATCCATGTTTTTGCTGATTATTGATCCTATGTTACATCAGAATTTAGGAGTCAGGAGATAGATGTTAGGAGTTGAGAAAATTATCTTCGGTTAACAATGATCAAAACTTTTCTTCTGGGTGCGTTACATTGGGCTAACACAACCGACTAATACTAAAAAGGAGCAATAGATAATCAGTTTTTAATAACCAGATTTAGTATAATATCCTTAAGCTAACCAAAAAACTTGGCTTTATCTTTAACTAATTTTGTCCCGATTCCGGCGGCAATGACTTCAGAGAGAATGCTAATTAAACGATAGATAGCAACGGTGATAAGTACGTTGGCGGCGGGAAATTTTTCTGCGTCTAAAAGTGCGATTACTGTGGCTTCAAAAACTCCTAATCCTCCCGGCGCACCGGGGACAACTAAACCCAATAACCAAGCAAAACTAAAGGTTCCTAAGAGGGGTAAAATCTGAGCGGGGGTAATCATTTTTAATACCATCCAAGCTAAAATAAAACCTGCACCGCGCCACAATAAAAATCCAGTTTCACCCAGGAGAGGTACAAGAGGATATTTAGTTAGATAAACCGGTTCTTGAGCAATCTTTTTCTTTTGGCTAAGGATTTTCAGAGGATAATTTAAAAATTTGGGATGAATGCCGATTAAAATTAATCCTAAAACTAATATCTGTATCCCTAGACTTGAGCTAGATTTCATCCAACCTAAACCACTACCAATAACTGCTATGGCTAAGGCTGCACACACCAGCAATAAAAGTTCTAATACAACGCTTAAACTAGCGGTTCCCCAATCACTTCCTGCTTTATTAATTGCCACAATGCGAGCATAAAAGTGGCCGATATTACCGGGTAGATATTTTCCTAAATTGGTAATCATATAGATGCCAATTCCTGTGGAGGGTTTAATCGGTTGTTGATAGCTTTTGAGTATCCATGTCCACACCCATCCTGCCCAAATTTGAGCGATAATGGTGGTGACAAGTGCCAAGAAAAGAAATAACCAGCCGTGATTTTCAATTCTAACTGAGGTGACGTTATCCCAGTTATTTTTAAGGTTACTGAGAACAAAAAATAAGGTTCCACCAATAATCAGCCAACGTAGAAACTTTTTCAGCATTTCGTTTTTTCCTTTATTCATTTTCTGGAGGAAACCAATTGAGATCGAGTAGATTTTCTAAACTGTAGGGACATTCCCCAGGAAAACTAACTTGATTATCGGTTTTTTCTCTAACATAATTTAAAGCTTTCTGGTAAATACGAGGTAATTCTTTAGTGAGATAATTGCGGAGATTAGTAGTTAAATAAGTGTCGATCTGGTTTTTGAAATTGACGATTTCTGAACGCCAATGACTACGATTATATGTTCTTTCCTCTGTCCAAAACTGTAATAATAAACAATCTCTAATAATTTGCTGTAAAAAACTAGCAACACGAAACTTTTTCTCGTTTCCCAAGTCTTCTAATTCCTCGATTAAGTTTTCTAAGTCTAAAGCGTCAAATTTCTTCGCTTTTAAGAGTTCTATAGTTTCTTCCAACCAGAGAGAATCATCAATTTCGTAGAGAGTTTTTAAGTCGGGAATAACAGTCATTTTTTATCTCCTTTATTCGTAAGATGGTAGCCAATTAGGATCGAGAAGTTCTTCTAAACTGTAGGGACAAGTATTGGGAAAGTTGACTTGATTGTTGGTCTTTTTTCTCACATAACGGATTGCCTTCTGATAAATATTATCAAATTCCTGTTCTAAATATTTCCGTAAACTTGCCGTTAGGTAGGTATTTAATTGATCTTGAAAATTTACCAGTTCTGACTCCCAATGACTTTGATTATATTCTCTTTCCTTTGTCCAAAATTGCAGTAACAAAGCATGACGAATAATTTGCTGTAAAAAACTAGCAACACGAAACTTTTTTTCGCTGCCCAAGTCTTCTAACTCCTCGATTAAATTCTCTAAATCTAAAGTGTCAAATCTTCTCGCTTTCAAGAGTTCTATAGTTTCTTCTAACCAGAGGGAATCATCAATTTCGTAGAGAGTTTTTAAGTCGGGAATAACAGTCATTATCATCTCCTTTATTCGTAAGGTGGTAGCCAATTAGGATCGAGAAGTTCTTCTAAACTGTAGGGACAAGTATCAGGGAAAGTAACTTTATTCTTTGTCTTTTTCCGCACAAAGAAAACTGCATCTTCATAAATATTAGTTAATTCATTTTGTAAATAATTACGGAGATTGGTGGTTAAGCCTCTTTTTAGCTGAATTTGAAAGTTGACTATTTCTAACTCCCAGTGATCCTGATTATATTCTCTTTCATTTGTCCAAAACTGTAGGAGTAAAAAATGTCTAATAATTTGCTCTAATAAACTGGCAACACGAAACTTTTTTTCGTTTCCCAAATCTTCTAACTCCTCGATTAAATTCTCTAAATCTAAAGCGTCAAATCTTTTAGCCTTGAGCAGTTCTATGGTTTCTTCTAACCAGAGGGAATCATCAATTTCGTAGAGAATTTTTAAGTCGGTAATAACAGTCATTTTTTATCTCCTTTATTCGTAACGTGGTAGCCAATTAGGATCGAGAAGTTCTTCTAAACTGTAGGGACAGGTATCAGGAAAGTTGACTTTATTATCGTTTTTTTGACGAACGTATCGCAGGGACTCAAAGTAAATTTGCTCAAATTCCTGTTCTAGATATTGACGAAGATTTGTAGTTAAATAGCGCTTTAACTGATATTGAAAACTTATTATCTCTGCTTGCCAATGAGCCTGATTATATTCTCTTTCGCTTATCCAAAATTGCAGTAACAAAGCATGACGAATAATTTGCTGTAAAAAACTAGCCACACGAAACTTCTTCTCGTTTCCCAAATCTTCTAACTCCTCGATTAAATTGTCTAAATCTAAAGCGTCAAATTTTTTCGCCTTGAGCAGTTCTATAGTTTCTTCTAACCAGAGAGAATCATCAATTTCGTAGAGAGTTTTTAAGTCGGGAATAACAGTCATTTTTTATTTCCCCTAGAATTGGCAATAGTGACCAGTTAAACCGATCACTACAGCTTTTTTACTGTTTAGATACTAGATAATTTTAGCGGAGCGCAGACCGAAAAAGAGACCGAGGGCAATTCCGGTAAAAACGATCAGATAACCCGCCAAAGCAGCAACAGCTAACACAGACATGGTGAAAATCTCCCAAGTAATTTAATCTTTTTTAGCATTGTACCGTTATTCTTGCCCTTCCCCTTCCTCGTCTTCTATATCTTCCCCAAAGCGCTGCTGGGGGGGGATTGCGGCGACAATTGCCTCGATTACCTTGCCGACTGGAACAATTTCTAAGCCCACATCTTCGGGATAAACTTGACCTCTAGGGACAATCGCCCGTTTAAAGCCCAATTTCGCCGCTTCTTTTAATCTTAGTTCCATTTGCGACACTAGGCGCACTTGTCCACCTAATCCCACTTCCCCGATTAAGACTGTGCGCGGATCCACGACTCGATCGCGAAAACTGGCGACAACAGCGATCGCAACTCCCAGATCCGCCGCCGGTTCTTCCACTCCCAACCCTCCTGCGGAGGCAACATAGGCATCTAATTTCGATAAAGGAATACCGACGCGCTTTTCTAAAACGGCGAGAATTTGCTGTAATCGGTTGTATTCTATGCCCGTGGTCGATCTTCGGGGGGAAGCGTAGCTGGTGGGGCTAACTAATGCCTGTAACTCCACCACAATCGGCCGTGTACCTTCACAGGCTACCACCGTCGCCGTACCGGGGGAAAATTCGTCGCGATTGCCTAAAAACAATTCCGAGGGGTTTTCCACTTCCACCAAACCGTGATCCACCATCTCGAAAATACCGATCTCATGGGTTGCCCCAAAACGGTTTTTCACGGATCTTAAGAGACGATGGGAGGCATAGCGATCGCCTTCAAAATATAACACCGTATCGACCAAATGTTCCAAAACTCGCGGACCGGCGATCGCCCCTTCTTTAGTCACATGACCGACAATTAATAAAGTAATATTCTCCCGTTTTGCCACCTGCATCAAGGCGGAGGTACATTCGCGAACTTGGGCGACAGATCCCGGTGCGGAAGTTAACGCCCCAAAATAAAGAGTTTGAATACTGTCAATTACCGCCACCTGTGGGCGGAGAGATTCTAATTCTCGCAAAATTTCCTCTAAATCGGTTTCTGGCAGAACGTAGAGATGATTATCGAGTTCTGAGGTTGATTCAGAGGCTTTTTTCTCCTTGCCATTGCCATTATTTTCCGACTCCACGGCAACCACTCCCACCCCCAAACGGGCAGCCCGCAGTTTAATCTGTTGTCCCGATTCTTCGGCGGAAACGTAGAGGATGCGCGGTAATCTTTGGGCGAGTTGGTTGGTAACTTGCAGTAAAAGCGTCGATTTGCCGATGCCCGGATCGCCGCCGATTAGTACAAGAGAACCGGGGACGATGCCACCACCGAGGACGCGATCAAATTCCCCGTAACCGGAGGGAAAACGTTCCTGTTCATACTGGGTAATTTCCGAGAAGCGAACCGAGATGCGGGGTTGGGGGTTGCGTTGCCCTTTGCCGTTATTTGGGCGACTATTTTGCCATCCTGGGCGATTTACCGCCGGATTATTGCCACCAGCCACCACTTGTTCTTCTAAAGTCCCGTAGGTGTCACAACTGGGGCATTTTCCCAACCATTGGGGAGATTCCGCCCCACAAGCGCTACAGATATATATTGTTCGCGATTTCGCCATGTTTTTTAAGAAAAGTTGCAGAAAAGCGGTTTGGGGATCAATTCTCTTGTCAAATTTAATTAAGTATGATATAGGGGAAGCAAGACCCTAAAGTTATTGATAATTGCCATAAAAGAAATAAAATAGGAAATTTAGGCTTAATGATAACGGCAAAAGGATATTCTATAAACAGGAACGCTCGTTATTTAACTTTAAAATTCATCACACTATTTAACTAAGGAGTGTTAAGTCAGTTGGAGAACCAGAAGGAAAAAATTCTCGTTGTTGATGATGAAGCCAGCATCCGTCGTATCTTAGAGACTCGTTTGTCGATGATTGGTTATGAAGTCGTCACCGCCGCCGACGGAGAGGAAGCTTTAGAAACCTTCCGAACCGCTGAACCCGATTTAGTGGTTTTGGATGTGATGATGCCGAAATTAGACGGTTACGGTGTCTGTCAGGAACTCCGCAAAGAATCGGATATTCCTATCATTATGTTAACGGCTTTGGGGGATGTGGCCGATCGAATTACCGGGCTAGAATTGGGCGCGGATGACTATGTAGTTAAACCTTTTTCTCCCAAAGAACTCGAAGCGCGGATTCGTTCGGTGTTGCGTCGGGTAGAGAAAAATGGCGCCCCGGGGATTCCCAGTTCTGGTGTGATTCATATCGGTTCAATTAAAATCGATACCAATAAACGCCAAGTTTATAAGGGGGATGAACGCATCCGTCTGACCGGTATGGAATTTAGTTTACTAGAATTATTGGTCAGTCGATCGGGAGAAGCTTTTTCGCGCTCGGAAATCCTTCAGGAAGTTTGGGGTTATACCCCCGAACGTCATGTGGATACGCGGGTGGTAGATGTGCATATTTCCCGTTTACGAGCCAAATTAGAGGATGATCCCAGCAATCCTGAGTTAATTCTCACCGCTAGAGGTACAGGCTATCTTTTTCAACGTATTCTAGAACCAGACGAGGAATAGTTCTCAGCTATGGCACAAGCTGATCCCGATCGTATTTTAAGACTGTTACCCCTGTTCGCCGGCATCGTCGGGGGTACGGTATTAATGTTTAATCGTTTTGCCACTGCCGATTTAACCCCATCGCAAGCGCGTTCCGATGTGATGGGAGTGATTTTGAGTGGGGTTTTAATTTTGGTGGGTTTAATCTGGCAAAGAGTTCAACCCCGCTTACCGGATGCTGTGGAATTAATCGGGCGCGAAGGCCTGGAATTTGCCCCAGATTTGCCAGAACCGGTTAAAATTGAGCTTGCTTGGGCTTCCCATTTACTTTTAACTAACACCGTGACAAAATCTCTGATCGTTTATTATCGGGGAGAAGTTTTATTACGTCGCGGTATCCTAAGGGAGAATTCTGAAGTTAAAGTTAGTAATATTATCAAAAGAGTTTTAGAAACCGGTAAAGCCGTTTATTTAGTTAATTTAAATTTATATCCCGCTAAAATCGAGTTTGACTATTTGCCAGAAAACACCCAAGGCTTAATCTGTCAACCCATCGGTAAGGAAGGGGTGTTAATTTTGGCGGCCAATGCGCCGCGCAGTTATACTAAACAAGATGAAATTTGGATCGAGGGAATTGCTGATAAATTAGCCGACACTTTCAGTCAGTTTTAGACGATTTCAGTAAGATTTAAGAATTTGGTTCAGATGAGAGTAGGCAATTAGCGGTAGTTATCTCAATGGCGAGATAGCGATACTTTGCCAGCGATCGAAGCTTTTAAAAATCGTTAACTGACAGCCAACTGAATATTTTTTGAAATTTTATTTATCTTCAATTTCTATCTCGTCAATTGTATCATCAGTTAAGCCCAACTCTTTCTTTACGATAAAATTCACCAGCAAATATTTTAAACCAGTCAACGTAATCATCAGCGTCCACATTGCCATACTCTTTTTTTCTTACTAAGGCAAAAGGTGGGGAAGTACAAATCAAATCGACACTCTCATAATAGGGATTTCGGCTGATTTTGATTAAACCATCGTACTCAGTAACAGTTGGCACTACTTTATTTTCTAGCTATTTTTCCTAACTGCTAACCCCGATCATCAGTAGGGGGTTGATGTTTCTCGATCAAATCGATCGCCTGGGTGACACTTTCCGGGAAAATTACCACTAAACCCCCCTCAGAAACCGTGCTTAAACCCTTCTCTAAAGCCTCCGTTTCATCGAGAATAACTTCCGGACGCATACTGGCATTTTCTTGGCTAATTCCCCTGAGAATTAAATCGGCCACTTCCCCCCGTCGGCGACCGCGAGTATCGTTATCTTCCTTGACAATAATTCGATCGAACATTCGCGCCGATAATTTCCCTAATAAAATTAAATCATCATCGCGTCGATCGCCAGGTCCCCCAACCACGCCGACTTTTTCCCCGGACCAATTGCCGACAAAACCGCCGACGGCTTCGTATCCGGCGGGATTATGGGCATAATCGATTAAAGCGTGATGGTGTCCCAAGTCAAACAGGTTCATCCTGCCGGGGGTCTGGGCCACGGAAGGTTTAAAAGTTCGGACCCCTTGGCGAATTAACTCGATATCGATACCCTGCACAAAAGTCGCTAAACAGGCGGCCAAGGCGTTAGCAATCATAAAAGGAGCCATTCCCTGCATAGTCACGGGAATATTGACCGCTTCCTCGATTCTCAGCGTCCATTCTCCCTCTAGAATCGACAGATAGCCATTCTCATAAATGGCGGCCATGCCACCGCGACGGATATGGTCGTGAATAATCGGGTTATCGGGACTCATGGAAAAATAAGCGACTCTTCCCTTTACTTTTTCGGCCATACTAACGGTCAAAGGGTCATCGGCATTTAAGACCGCGTAACCCTCGGCGCTAACCACCTCGGCCACAACGCTTTTTACCTTCGCCATCTGTTCGATGGTGTCGATATCCCCGATACCCAAATGGTCGGCGGCCACATTTAACACCACTCCCACATCGCACTGATTAAAGGCTAAACCCGATCGCAGGATACCACCCCGGGCCGTTTCTAACACGGCAATCTCGACTGTGGGCTCCTTCAAAATCATACCGGCGCTGTAGGGACCGGTGTTATCGCCCTTTTCTACCAGATAATCATCGATATATACCCCGTCCGTCGTGGTAAATCCGACTACTTTCCCCGTTTGTCGGCAAATATGAGAAATTAAGCGGCTAGTGGTGGTTTTGCCGTTAGTTCCCGTAATCGCCAGAATCGGCACGCGACTGGGAGTCCCGGGGGGGAATAACATATCGATAACTGGGGCGGCGATATTGCGGGGTAAACCGCGACTAGGGGCGACGTGCATCCGAAAACCGGGGGCAGCGTTGACTTCTACGATTACCCCGTCCACTTCTTTCAGGGGTTTGCGGATATCATCTGTCACCACATCGATACCGGCAATGTCCAAACCGATTAATTTTGCCACTCTTTGGGCGATCCAGACGTTTTCGGGGTGAATTTCGTCGGTACGATCCACGGCGATGCCGCCGGTGCTTAAATTAGCGGTGGCCCGCAGATAGGCGATCGCACCTTGGGGTAAAATGCTGGTTAATTCATAGCCCTGTTTTCCTAGCACATTAAGGGCGGTTTTGTCAATGGTTATTTTAGTTAAAACGTTGGCGTGACCGTCACCCCGGTTGGGATCCCGATTAGTAATTTCGATTAATTCTTCTATAGTTGAGCGCCCATCACCGACGACGTGAGCGGGGATCCGTTCGGCCACGGCGGCAACTTTGCCATTTATGACTAAAATTCGGTGATCACTGCCTTTATAGTACCTTTCTACGATCACGTTGCGGGTTTTCGAGGCGGCACTGGCTAGATCATAGGCTTCTTCTGCTTCCTGTTGATTTTTAACATCGATGCTGATGCCGCGGCCGTGGTTGCCATCGAGGGGTTTAATCACGATGGGAAATCCTCCCACTTCCTCGATTGCCGCTGGCAATTCATCCAAGTATTGAATCACCGTACCCCGGGGGACTGGAATCCCTCCATCCTTGAGGATAGTTTTCGTGCCTTCCTTGTCACAGGCCAACTCAACGGCTAAAATCCCCGAAAAACTGCTTAAAGTGGCTTGAATGCGCTTTTGGTGAACGCCATAGCCCAATTGCACCATGGAACGAGCGCTCAGGAGTAACCAGGGGATATTTCTAGCTTGTGCTTCTTTGACGATGGTTTCGGTACTCGGACCAAGGGCGGCATTATTGCATAAATCGCGTAAATCGGCTAAATCCTGGGCCAATTCTTCCTTAGAATAGGTTCCCGTATCGACAAGGGATTGACACAAACGCACGGCGGCCCGACCTGCATAACGTCCCGCTTGCTCGTCAACGTACTCAAATACCACGTTATAGACTCCGGGGGTGGAGGTGCCTCTAGTGCGACCAAACCCGACGGGAGTTCCTGCCAGTTCCTGCAATTCTAGGGCGATATGTTCGATAATATGGCCCATATAAGTACCAGTGCGGACTCGTTCAAAGAAACCGCCGCGATAACCGGGGGAGCAGTAATGTTCGACTAAACTGGGGAGAACGTCGATTAATCCCTCGTAAAAGCCTGGGATTTCATTCGATGGCTTCTCTGCGAGCTCTTCGAGATCTAGACGCATAACAATGAGCTTGTCGCGACGAATACTCCAGTAGTTGGGACCGCGCAGGGTTTGGGTTCTGATAATTTTCATGGTATAGCTGATGTTCGCTGTTGAGAAGCACAAAGAAGCCGTTGTTTATTGTCTGGTTTTCCGAGATTACTAGACTGTTCACTATGAACAGTTTTTCGGGAGTTTTTTTACCCTAATTTAGCGATCACTTGCTGTTTTTTGAGATGATAGCCATCACCGTAGGCAAGAATATGTACCCGCAGATTATGCAGACTCAGGGGTTCGTTAGCGGTGACATGATGGTGGTTGGTGTGGGACATTTCCCTAGCATCAATTACCGTCACTGTACCGCAGCCGATTACCGTCATCGTGCCATCCCGCTCAAACATAGCGCAGGTATCCTCATCGATGCCAATTCCTAAACGTTCGGGATAACCGGAGATAGCGCTCATTAACCGAGCCATGCGGTTGCGATTGTGGAAGTGTTGATCGACAATGACTTCAGGAATGAGACCTAATCCCATGGCCATATCTACTAGGGCCCGATTGGGTGCTTCCCCGCTGCTGCCCCCAGCAATCATGTGATGACCCATAACGGCGGCCCCGGCGCTAGTTCCGGCCAGAGTCAGTTCTCCCTGTTGCACTCTTTGTCTGATCCTTTCCATCAGGGGGGTATCGGAGAGCAAACCGCATAAACGCAGCTGGTCGCCTCCGGTCATAAATACACCTGTACATTCTTCGATGTAAGCTTGAAATTGGGGGTCTTCTCCCTGTACACGATCGCGAATATCAATAACTTTGACGTATTTTGCTCCCATTTCCTCGAAAATCTTCTGATAGCGATCGCCAATTAAAACCGGTTCTCTGGAAGCGGAGGGAACAATAGCGATCACCGCTTCGCTACCCCCGGCGCGATTCCAAAAGGTGTGCAGTATCTCTTTACCGTGGACTTTATCCTCGGCACCACCAATGACTAAAATCGCCGTTTTGAGAGATATGGGGGTAGGATTTTCGTGGTGTTGGGTTTCTAGCTCGATGATCATGTCACTGAACGAATAGACATTTTTAGGGATGGAAGGTTTTTCGGGAAGATGGACAAGTATCTTGATGTTATTTTCCCTGAACGGTTGACGGAAAAAAATGCGGTTTAGGAATATTTTTCGGGACATCAAGCAATAGTAGAGGCGATTTTAGCAATTTTCTTCGAGCCACTGGCAATGACGGACTGTTAGTTAACTTTAAGTCTAGGCTAGACTTCGATCACTCAAGCTAGAGCCAGAAAAACCCCTAGACAGTACAGCATAGTCTATCATGTTATCGAGATAGACTAGCGCCAAATTAGCAAGATTTTAACCGATCGAACCGTGACAAAATGATACATTAAACACTATCCCAGTCTAGGCCTTAATTTTTCCCGTGCAGTTTGACATCATTACTCTCTTTCCCGATTTTTTTACCTCACCGCTGCAGTCGGGGTTATTGGCAAAAGCTCTCGAACGCGACATCGCTAGGGTAAATTTGCTCAATCTCCGGGATTTTGCCCACGATAAACACCGTCGTGTCGATGATGAACCCTACGGTGGTGGTGTGGGAATGTTATTAAAACCAGAGCCAATTTTTGAGGCGATCGAGTCTTTAGAAATTTTACCACCCCGGGAGATTGTGCTGATGACTCCCCAGGGGGAACCTCTCAATCAAGCTTTACTGAAAACTTGGGCCGGTAGTTATCAGCAGTTAATTCTCATCTGCGGGCATTATGAAGGGGTAGATGAGCGGGTTTGTGAGCATTTGGTGACTAGAGAGGTATCTTTAGGGGATTTTGTCCTAACTTGTGGGGAAATCCCTGCTTTAGCGATTATTAACGGGGTGACGCGGTTGTTACCTGGGACGGTAGGTAAGGCAGAATCGTTGAAATTGGAGAGTTTTGAGGCAGGTTTATTGGATTATCCCCAATATACTCGGCCGCCGGTCTTTCGCGGTTGGCAAGTGCCGCCGGTTTTGCGATCGGGTAATCATCAGTATATCGCCGATTGGCGCTATCAACAACAACTCGATCGCACTAAGGAACGTCGTCCGGATATCTGGCAAAAATGGCTAGAGGAACAGGATTAATCCCCCAAAATGCTGGCTCGCTGCCTACAATTTCAGGTGATTAAGGGCTAAATTCCGTTGTTGGAGAGCGAATTGATGGCTAGGCTCTAGTTGTAGGGTTTGGTTAAAAGAAACCACTGCTTCCGAGAAACATTTTAACTTGTAGAGACAACAACCCCGTTGATACCATGCCTCAGCCTTTTGGGATTGTAACTGTAAAGCCTTATTATAAGCGGCGACCGCTTCACTGAGTCGTTCTAATTCCCGTAAAGCTTCGCCTTTGCTAAACCAAACATTAGCATCGGATTTAATGGCCAGGGCCTGATTATAAGCCGCTATACCTTCCGCATAATGTTGCATCCGACATAAAATCATGCCCTTGTAATGCCATGCTTCCAGATAATCTGGCTGCAGTTGAATTGCCTTATCCCAAGATGCGATTGCGGCGCTGATTTGTCGTAAATTAGCTAAAGCGATGCCGCGATAAAACCAAGCCCGAGCATTATTATTCTCTAATTGAATTACCTGATTAAAAGACCCTAAAGCTTCGGGAAAACGCCCCAATCGTTGCAAGGCCAGACCGCGGTTATACCAAGCATTGACAAAATTGGGCTTTTTCCGCAGGGACTGCTGATACAATTGAACTGCTTCCAGATGCTCCCCCAAATCGAGGTGTGCGTTACCGCGATAAAACAGCTCCTCTGGTGAAATTTCCCTGATTAAAGCTTGTTGGTGACGCAATTGCAGTAACTGTTTTATGGCATCTAAAACTTCTGCTGCCGAGGGAAAGCGTTGGCGCCAGTCATAACGGGTCATTTTATCGATAATAACTGCTAGATCATCTCTAACATCGGCCTGATTGCGCCAAGCGATTTCTCCGGTTTCGGCATCTTCGGGAAATTGCGTCGGGTTGAGACCAGTTAAGGCTTGAATAGCGATGATTCCCACGGCATAGACATCGCTAGACAATCGCGGTTTATTTTGCGCCTGTTCACTAGGCATATAGCCAGGGGTGCCAATCCCAATGGACACACTGGTCTGTTTTGCTTTTAGCCATTGAGTCCCCACTTGTTTGACTCCGCCAAAGTCGATTAAAACCAACTTGCCCTCGTGGCGACGGATAATATTATTGGGTTTTATATCTCGGTGAATGATATTATTTTGGTGGACAAAAGCCAGAACTTCCAAGATATCTTTTAATAACTGAATTACCTGACTCTCTTCTAAACGCTTACCCTTAGAGATTTCCTGACTAAGATCGTGACCATCGATAAGTTCTTGAACGATATAAAAAGACTTATTTTCCTGAAAACTGGCGAAAAATTGCGGTATTTGAGGATGATGGCCGAGTTTTTCTAAAGCTCTGGCCTCACTCTCAAATAATCCTATAGTAACTTCGTTAACCACTTGGGGCATTAACTGTTTGACCACACATTGAGGACGGCCGCGGCGATAGTTATCTTGGGCTAAAAAAGTTTGACCAAAAGCCCCTTGACTTAGGGGTTTAATAACCTGGTAACGTCCCCCGATAATTAGTTTCATGGTAGCGATAGGATTATCTTTACCCTAGAGCAGCTTGACGGGACGGTTAACAACCAAAGGGGTTAACTTGCTCATGCCCATCTTGCCAGTTAATTCATATATTACATCAATTGTCGTCAGAAGCGGGTAACGCGACTCGAACGCGCGACATTCACCTTGGGAAGGTGACGTTCTACCACTGAACTATACCCGCAAAAGTCTTCCTAATCATAGCATTGACCCCCCAGCCAGAGCAACTGCTCTAGGCTATTTTCCATCACCGCACCAGTGCAGTTTGTCAGCAAAACTGGCCCGGTCGCAATTTAACATTTTTTCCTAACAGGACAGTAGGGCTTTTTCTAGCTGTTGTTCGGCATTTTTTCGGCTTTCTAGCGGCTTTTGTTGATAAACCCCAAAAATAACATCTAAGCCCCCCCAAGCACGGCCAAGGGCAGGAAAACCGTGATGGAGAACATTTTTTTGATCGCCTACCTCGATCGCTGCTGCCGTTGGTAAAATCCAGTCAACCCTCGCTCAAAGCTGACTAGCGCAGGAAACTGCCCCCATTAGTCCCACTTCGGTATTAAGAACGATATAAACGGGAATATTGCTTAATAGCTCCCTCATCCGACCTTTAGCCCGAAAAGCCTTCATAAAGCTACCCTCGGTCATTAGGGGAAGATTTTTGGCCGCAATCCCTCCCGCGATGTATAATCCTCCGTAGGGAAGCAACTTGAGGGCTAAATTGCCCGCTTCCGCACCGTAGGCCTCGACAAAGATTTTCATGGTTTGATAACAGAGATAATCCGAGTCATCTTGGGCAAAACTAGCAATTTTAGCCGCTAAATCGACGGTTTTTTGCGGTTTACCCATTTCTTCTAACCAAGTGCGGTAAATTTCCGCCATGGCCGGTGATGACTGACTATAGTTACTATCGTGGAGAAATCGATAGATAGAAGTGATTCCTTGCCCAGAAACCACTCGCTCCACCGAAATGCGCTCGATATTATAGAGCTCCAAGAGATAATTTAATAGTTGATATTCTAAACTCGATCGAGGGGCAAAATCGGCGTGGGAACCCTCACTACCAAACACCCGATATTTACCTTTCGAGACAGGAATCAAAAAACCCTCTCCTAACCCAGTTCCTGCACCAATAACCGCAATCGGGGCCTCTGGTACTGCCGGGGCCGACTGTAGATTGTGCAGCTCCTCTGGGGCTAATCCTAACACCCCATAACCGATCGCCGCAAAATCATTAATTAATTTTACTCGCTCAATCTGCAGCTCGTGGCTTAGGCGATCGCCAGTTAGGAACCAACTTAAATTAGTCAATTCGGAACTATTGTTAACCACTGGACCGGCAATACCGAAACAGGCTTTTTCCACCGAGGGAATAGTGACTTGTCGGGCTAAAAACTGCTGGACGATCGGCACCAGATCGGGGTATTGTTTACTAGGATAAATTTCTTGATCGAGAGTAGTTAGCCGGGGTTGGGGACTATCGGCTGAGTTTTGGCAATCCACTAAACGCAGGATTGTTTTAGTTCCCCCGATATCTCCCCCTAAAAGAATCGTCATACTGGTTTTTCCCTCAGTTTGTCCCCATAATTATAGTTTTTTTACCGCTTCTCCCCAGGTAAATTTAAAGGCCACTAATTCTATACTATAGTTAAACATGGTAATGCCTAAGCCCTAATTAAGGATTGATTAATCGTCGCTCCGGGGTTGGAATGGGGATTTGCCAGAGGACAGAAACGGGACTTAAAGACATTTTAGGTCTAAATGTAGCCTCAAGGCGATCGATAGGGCGGCAGAAGCTATCACTGTCCCCATAACTTTTAAGATAGACCAGAGAGGGAGAAATTAGCGTGGGTGTAGAACTTCGCAGTTACGTTTATCTTGACAATTTACAGCTTCAACACGCCGCTTACATCGGTACAGTCGCCCAAGGATTTTTACCCTTACCCGGGGATGCTTCCCTCTGGATTGAAATTTCCCCCGGCATCGAGATTAATCGCATCACCGATATTGCCCTCAAATCCGCCGTGGTTCGTCCGGGGGTTCTATTCGTAGAACGACTCTATGGACTCTTAGAACTCCATTCTAGCAGTCAGGGAGAGGTAAGGGCGGCCGGTCAGGCAATTTTGCAGTATTTAGGCGTTAGTCAGCGCGATTGTCTGAAACCGCAAATTGTCTCCAGCCAAATTATTCGCAACATTGACGCTTACCAAGCCCAATTAATTAACCGTAGTTCTCGGGGTATGATGTTAATGGCGGGACAGACTTTATATGTTCTAGAAGTGCAGCCAGCCGCCTACGCTTCCCTGGCCGCTAATCAGGCCGAAAAAGCCGCTTTAATTAATATCCTACACGTTACTTCCGTGGGCAGTTTTGGCCGCTTATATTTAGGGGGAGAAGAACGAGATATTATCGCTGGTTCTAGGGCGGCAGTTTCAGCTTTAGAAAATATTCAAGGTCGAGCTTTTCCCGGTAGCGACAAAAAAGAATAAGACAAGACAACAGGATTTCGCCCTATTGAGGAGATTCAAAAATTAGTTCGCTATTATTCAGTTTTTCAACGACTAAGTTGCGATAGAGTGTCACCTGACGAAGGATTTGGTCGGGATTGTTTTTCTTGTTAGAAAACATGAGCATTTTAATCGATTCAAATTCTATTCTTGTGATCACACCATCTTTGATCGCTCGTTCAATTGTAACTCGTAAATATTCTAATTCTTGGCTTTCCTCTGGGGTAATTTTTAGACTGTTAGGACGTTCTATTTTCATTATTGATCGATTGTTCTTACCGGCTAACTGATAACTGGATAATCACGGCTATTTTTTCACACTTTCACAATCGGTGGAGAGAGAGTTTCCGTCTGGTTAGAAACGGCTAGATTATTATTTTGGCCGTTATTTTGCGGCAATTGTCCCGAGGCTAAATTTTGCCCCTCTCCCGTAATCAAACGAGCGCCACGACCGCGGGTAAAATAATTCCAACCCCATTGCACCATCACCACTAATTTATTATCAAATTCGATCAGATAGTAAATATGAGCCCAAACCCAGACTAACCAAGCGATGAACCCGGAAAACTTGACAAATCCCAAATCAACCACGGCCGCATTTTGGCCGATAACTGCCAGACTACCTCGATCGATATAATGAAAAGGTGGAATAGTTTGCCCTTTTAGGCGAGAAATTAATAAATTCGCTAGATATTCGCCCTCCTGCATGGCCACGGGGGCAATTCCGGGTAAAGGTTTATCTCCCTGATGGGCAAAATTAGCCAGATCCCCGATCACAAAAATATTGGCATAACCGGCGATACTTAAATCCGGTTCGACGATTACCCGGCCGACGCGATCAAGATTTACCCCGGTTCTTTCGGCCAAAATTCGCCCCATTCTCGATGCTTTTACCCCTGCTGCCCATAAAATTGTCTCGGCGGCGATTTCTGTCGTCTTTTCTCCCTGACGGACGCTGACACAACCTTCAACAATATTGGTAACGATGCTGTTAGTTTGCACTGTCACCCCTAATTTTGTGAGAGAAGCGGCAGCTTTAGCGGATAAATCGGGGGCATAGGGAGGTAATACTCGATCCATCCCTTCTAAGAGCAAAATTTTCGCTTCTGTGGGGTTAATCTGGTGAAAATCCGACCTAAGCGCACCGTGGGCAATTTCGGCGATCGCACCAGCTAATTCTACCCCCGTCGGTCCGCCACCGACAATAACAAAAGTTAATAAAGCTTGCCGCTTTTCGGTATCGATTTCTTTCTCGGCCTTCTCGAAAGCGAGATAGATGCGACGACGCATTTCTACTGCGTCTTCAATGGTTTTTAACCCGGGAGCGTAGGGTTGCCATTGATCATTGCCAAAATAGTGATGACTGACTCCCGTGGCAATAACTAACTGATCGTAGGCGATCGGCGGGTGATCTTTCAAGATCACTTCTCCCTTAACTGGATCGATATCGATGGCGTGATCGAGGAGAATATCTGTATTCTCATGGCCCCGTAGGATTAAGCGCAAAGGTGAGGAGATATCGGCCGGAGAGAGCGCCCCAGTAGCGACTTGATAGAGGAGGGGCTGAAAAAGATGGAAATTTCGCTTATCGATGAGGTTAACATGAACGGGGGCGTTTTTTAGGGCTTTGGCCGTGTATAAACCCGCAAATCCGCCGCCGATGATAACAACTCTTGGCTGTTTTTCAGTCATTGCTTAACAATAATTCATAAATTTCTCCCTAGTGTAGTCCGGATTGTCACAATTTAGCGGTGACAAGCGTTACCGAAAACAGCAGTCTTTAACCTAGAAAAAATATAAATCAGAGCTTTTTTGGCCCGCGAGGAGGGCAAAACCAACGAAGTACAGGGACTCTGATCTGCTCAAAAAACTTGAAAAGACCGCTACGCCGTTTTACCTAAGTTTATGACCTGGGTTAACCAGGTGGGAACTTATATTCCGCGTTTCTGTTTCCGAGTACAAGCTCGGTTTACTACCACACGAATTGGTTATTCGCTCCCTTATCACAATCAAGCATAGATCAAAAAACTTGAAAGGCAGTCACCAACGTAGAAGCCCGATTTGTTCCCATCATAGCATTTTTTTTTCTCAGAGGCAAGAGGGGCGATTCAGTGATCAGTGATCAGTTATCAGTGATCAGATTTGAGTTTTCAGTTTACTGTTTACCGATCACAGCCAAAAAGCCTGCCAACAACCAGCAATTCCCAATGCAAACGGTAGCACAGAATACAGAACCCGTCTTACTCTTGCCTTTCAAAATGGAGTAAAGGGTTTGAACAGTGGGTTTCGCAGGAATGGAAGTCAAACAACTGGGTTTTCTGGGGATGCTGAGCTATTTCCAGGTAGTTATCGCTGGGATAACTGACCCTCGAAGTGCCGGCAATGCTACCCGCTACAGTCTGAAAGACGCAATATTAGGGGCATTCGCCGCC
>NZ_JADBTZ010000090.1:0-4912 GCF_020245885.1 Microcystis sp. M165S2
ACTAAACGCTTCTTGTACTTGTTGCGCGCGACTTTTTACCCGGACAAGCTTTTCTGAACGGAACCCCCTAAGCCGAGTTTTCAAGGTGCTGTCCGCCCACTTGGTTTTCGAGACGGTCTTTTTAATTCTAACGTAAAGCCGTCGTAGAACGACGGGGTTTCAGACCCAAAATTTTCGATGATCGATCACTGATAACCAATAACTGAGATGAGATGGTTTTATTAGAAGCAGCGGTTCATTCTTCCCTACGCGCTTTTTTACGGGAACAAGGGCGCTTTTACTGGTCTCATCATCTCACTATGGGGCGACTGGTGGCTAGAGCTTTACGCCTAAAACGTTCCTCTCTCATACAAACTGGAACTACTCTCACCCGTTATTGTCTGAGTTATCTCACCCCAGCTCTTTTAGCTGATACACCTGTTCTAGTTGTTGCCCCGGAGTCAGAAGTAAACCTACTGTTAGAAGTGGAAATCCCCCATCTGCAAGCATGGTTACAAACTCAGCGAGATATCCTCAAAAGTGATCGCTTTCCCGCTAATTTTACGGGTTTACTCCTCACCACACCCCAAAAATGGTTAGAGGATAAATTGGGCAATCTCGGTCATTTTCCCCAGAATATCCCCACAATAATCGATCGAGCCGAAGATTTAGAAACTTGTCTAGTAGATTATCTCACCGTCACCATTACTCCCGAACAGTGGTTCGCTTTAGGGTCAGCATATCCCCAGCATAGAGAGTTTATAGACTTAATTAAAGCACAACTTAGCCAAAGTATTCTTGGTCATCCAATTAATCCCTATAATTGCTATCTTATTGATGCCAAAGAAAAAGAATATATAATTGCTCTCCTGCAACGCTTGGATCAAGACTTAGCCACTGATTCTGCTTGGCAACTTTTAGCGGCAAAAATCCCCGATCATAATTATCTCCTCTGGACATCAGTAGATCGAGATCGAGAAGAATTTACCCTAAAAATCAGTCCTCTGGAAGTGGCTAGTTTTCTCAAACCAATTTGGCAGCAGCAACCCTTTGTTTTAATCGGCAGTTTTTTAGATAGCGAAAAATCCGCTAATTTATACCGTCAAAATCAGGGCATCGGAGATATTTTAACTCTAAAGTTTGCAGCTGATCGCGAAAGTGAATATATTCATTTATATCTACCCGATCGCATCAGCGCCCCCAACACACCCGAATTTCAACCGATGTTATTAAAGCAAGTGCGCGAATTAGTTAGTGCTAATCATACCAGTGAACAACCGATCGTGATCCTGATTGAAGATGTTCCCCTCAAGGCACAAATTGCCACCCAAATCGCAGCCGATTACGGTTCGCGAGTGCAAGGGGAAAAAACTGAGATTAATAATAATACTATTCTGGTTTGTGGTTGGCAATTCTGGCAAACCCATCAAGAAAAATTTCCGACTCCCAGTTTATTAATTATCGCTACTTTACCCTTACCATCCCCCGAAAATCCTCTCGTTGCTGGCAAAATTGCTTACTACAAACGACAACATCTCGACTGGTTTCGTGCCTATCTTTTACCCACAGCAGTGAGGGAAATTCAGAAATCTGTCCAGTCTCTCCGGGAGTGTCAAGGTTGTGTGGCTGTCCTCGATAATCGTGTCAATGCCCGCAGTTATGGCCGACAAATTCTCTCCGCTTTAGAACCCTATGCTAAAGTTAATTATCTCGATCAACAATTTTTTCAAGATAAAGATTAAATCAGTTATCAGTTTACTGTTCACTGATTACTGATCACTGATAAAATCTCCCCCAGAGCCATATTTCCAACTGTCTAAATAACGATGGTAAAGATATTTTTGCTTGTCGGGTAACTTTTCTAAAACAGGTTTTAAGGTGGCTGCCAAGGGATATAAACCACTATACAAAGCTAAATTAAAATAATGTCCCGTCCAATCGATAAAAGGACTGATACCCACTTGCGGAATCATCGGTAAAACTAATTGAGGATTAACCAAAGGCAAAGTTTTTGAGAGGGAAGAAAACTGCACCACATCCTGTAAAAACGGTTTTAATACCTCATCTCCCAACTTATCCATTACCCGAAAAACTCCACTCATTAAGTCATTAATTTGATTGGGATTAGGGTTAGCATCTATCTGGACACTCATGGTTTTTTGAAATAGCCACGTTACCGATATATTAGGTTGATATGGTTGTAAAAGGGCTAAATCTTCTCGGTTTAAAGCATCGATTTGTAAAGCTTCCTCGATGGCGAAAGTTAGCCTTTTTAAATGCCTGACCATTGCCCCAAAACCACCAAAACTTACCGGAGATTGACTACCGCTACTATCTCCCACTGCCAGAATTCTTGCCCAAGGCATTTTTAAAGGACTTTGACGATAGGCCGGGAAAAAACCCGCTAGAAAACGCTGAAATTTTATCGCTTCTAAATCCACCTTTTGATACTCCGGCAGTAATCTTAAATACTCCTCCATCAAAAATTCTAAACTAAAGCGATCGGGATGGGTATCGAGATAGGTAAATAAATAAGTTGTCCGACCATCCCTAGCGGGAAATGCTTCCCAAAAGTATTGACATTGGTGCAAGATTGGGGTAAAAGAATAAATCAAATCACCAGTTTCATTACTGGGAAAACCCTGACCGCAACTACCCACCACTAAACAAACTCCATCGGGTTTTTCTCCTTTTCTTGCCTGTTTTGCAATTGGCGAAAAATGACCCATCGCATCGATTAATAAACGGGTTTTTAAAGTTACTTCTCCCGTTTTAACCATTACTCCATCGCTATGAACAATTGCCCCGCTAAACCCCGAATTTTCTAATAACTTTCCTCCCGCTTCTAAAAACTTAGTTTTTAAAGTGTCTAGCAAATAAACCGGATCAACACCGATATTTAAAATATCTCTAACCCAAAGCTCATAACCTTGATAAAATCCCACCCTCGCAGGATTATATTCCGTCGCTATCGCTTGATTTAATTCAGCTTCTGTCAATAAATCTAACTCTAAAAAACTGCTTAATTCTAAACGTGAAATATTCCACTCCTGCTCACGACCGCGCAGAATACCTCTTTCTAATAATGCCACACGCCAGCCCCTAGTTTGCAAAGCAGCCCCGATAAAAATTCCCAAAGTTCCCCCCGCAATCACTAGATCAAAATCCGTCTCTCCTAAAAATTCTTGACTTTGATTAATTACCGTAGGAATAACTGGATTTTCTAAGCGCAAAGCTTGCCAAGCTCGATCGCAGGCTCGCAATTGTTGTAAACTCTGAGGAGATACTCGATCGAGTAAAGATGCAACTAAAGACATAATCTTATATCAGTTATCAGTTATCAGTTATCAGTTATCAGTTATCAGTTATCAGTTATCAGTTATCAGTTATCAGTTACCAGTTATCAGTTATCAGTTATCACCATATCCAGAGGTAAAAACTATTTAGATTGGAAAAACTTTTTCCCTGCTTCAACGAGTTTATTAATATCCTTGAGAGAAACTCCGAAAATCGCTAAAACTCCCGTAAATACTAACAAAAAACCGATAAAACTATTCCGATCATAGAGGAATAAACCCACCAAAACGATAAAATAGGGAGAGAGAATTTTACTAATATTTTCAACTACAGTAACCACCTCTGGCGGGGGAGTCTCAACAAGATTAATATCAGTTTTATCCTGATCTGGTTCGAGATTTTGCTTAATCGAAAACATCACCTCCTGTAGGTCTTTTACCTCCGGTGGGTTCGGTTCTTTCGCTGGTTTGCCAAACATTGTTAACTCCCTCGCCAATTTATCTATATCCTCTATGGTAGCCAAAAAAAGGGCAAGCAGGAAAAGCGCGAGCAAGTCGAGAAATTCTCAGCGTAATTTTCCTTAACAATCCCCTCGGCCGCGGCTGCTATAATCAGAGGAACAACTCCCAAGTTCGTTAACGGTACAAAAAAACTATGAATACCAGTCCAGACCGTGTGATTATCTTCGATACCACCCTTCGAGATGGGGAACAGTCCCCGGGTGCCGCTTTAAATGTGGATGAGAAGCTAACCATAGCGCGCGCACTGGCACGACTGGGAGTTGATGTCATTGAAGCGGGTTTTCCCCACGCTAGTCCGGGGGACTTTGAAGCGGTTCAGAAAATTGCCGCCAGCGTCGGCAGCGAAGCTGATAGCCCGATTATTTGCGGATTAGCCCGGGCTACCCAAAAAGACATCAAATCTGCCGCCGATGCGCTCAGACCCGCCGCCAAGCCCAGAATTCACACCTTCCTAGCCACATCCGATATCCACCTCCAATACAAACTTAAGAAGACTCGTCAGGAAGTTCTTGAGATTGTGCCAGAAATGGTGGCCTATGCTAAATCCTTCCTTAATGATGTGGAATTTTCCCCCGAAGATGCCGGCCGCAGCGATCCGGAATTCCTCTATCAAGTCCTCGAAAGAGCGATCGCCGCAGGAGCCACCACCGTTAACATTCCCGATACCGTCGGTTACACCACCCCCAGCGAATTTGGGGCTTTAATCCGGGGAATTAAGGAAAATGTCCCCAATATCGACCAAGCGATTATCTCCGTCCATGGTCACGACGATTTAGGGTTAGCGGTGGCTAATTTCCTCGAAGCAGTTAAAAATGGCGCTCGACAGTTGGAATGTACCATTAACGGTATCGGTGAGCGCGCAGGTAATGCTTCCCTAGAAGAATTGGTGATGGCCCTTCATGTCCGGCGCTCCTATTTTAATCCTTTCCTTGGTCGTCCCCCAGAATCCACGGAACCTTTAACCAAGATCAACACCAAGGAAATCTATCGCACTTCTCGCCTAGTTTCTAATCTTACCGGCATGATCGTGCAACCGAATAAGGCGATCGTCGGTGCTAACGCTTTCGCACACGAGTCGGGAATCCATCAGGACGGGGTGTTAAAACATAAACTCA
>NZ_JADBTZ010000091.1:0-3179 GCF_020245885.1 Microcystis sp. M165S2
CCAAATGCGTTTAACCGCTATGGGATAGAGAGGTGCGTAGTTCACCCAAGGAGAATTAATCTCTCGAAGTAAAAGTGAAGGGAATTTCTGAAATGGAATTCAGTCTGTCTATATTTGACTATACTTTTACTAACTATGAGACGGGGAGGTTAATCGACAAAATTAGGGGAAAGAAAGGGCGCTAAGGGAGCAAAATCGGTTCTGATCCCGTCGAGAATTTCGCTGAAATCAACCCGATTAGCGAAATAATAGTGTCATCAACAATATCAGCCTCCTGGAGAGTTAAGATGCTCAGAAAACGTTTATTAATCCCTTTAATCTTATCTCTAGTCACTTTTGGTCTAGTGGTGGCCTGTAATTCCGGCACTCCCACTGGTCAAACTAACCCCAGTCCCGCAGAAAACGCCGCCACTGCTGCTATTCCCATCGGTGCAGCTTTGGCTCAAACCAGCAATCTCGCCCTATTGGGACAGGAACAGGTGATCGGTGTCAAGATGGCTGAAACATATTTTAATAAAAAGGGCGGAGTCAATGGAACACCGATTAAAGTTATTATCCAGGATGTGGCTGGGGATGAACCGGGAGCGATCAACGCCATCAATACCCTGATCACTCAAGATAAGGTGGTGGGTATTCTCGGTCCGTCCCTATCCCAACAAGCTTTTGCCGCTAGTCCGATCGCCGATCGAGCCAAAGTTCCTATTCTCGGTCCGTCTAACACCGCTAAAGGTATCCCCCAGATCGGTGAATATGTGGGTAGGGTGTCTGCTCCTGTGGCTGTGGTCGCTCCCAATGCGGTTAAAACCGCTTTAAAAATCGATCCCAAGATTAAAAAAGTGGCTGTCTTTTTTGCCCAAAATGATGCTTTTAGTAAATCGGAAACGGAAACTTTTCAAGAAACCCTGAAGAGTTTAAATCTTGATATTGTCACCGTGCAGAAATTCCAAACCACCGATACAGATTTTCAAAACCAAGCCACCGCCGCTATTAATATTAAACCGGATTTAGTGGTTATTTCTGGTTTGGTTGCTGACGGAGGCAATTTGGTCAAACAGTTGCGACAATTAGGCTATCAGGGGTTAATTATTGGTGGTAATGGTTTAAATACTTCTAATATTTTCCCTGTTTGTCAAGCTCAATGTGATGGCATTATCATTGCTCAAGCTTATAACCCGGAATTAGATAGTCCTATTAATCGGGATTTTGTCGCCGCTTATACAGCAGAAAATAAAAAAGCACCGCCCCAATTTACCGCTCAAGCTTTTACGGGAATTCAAGTTTTTGTCGAGGCCTTAAAACGGGTAGATGATAAAAATAAACTCAGTACACTTTCCCTCGCACAAATTCGCCAACAATTAAATCAGGAAATTTTAGCGGGTAAGTATGTCACTGTCCTGGGAGATATTGCTTTTACTCCCGAAGGGGAAATCATTCAGGATAAATTCTCCGTGGCACAAATTAAAATGGATGCCGATGGTAAAAATGGTAAGTTTACTTTTGTGAAAAATTAATAAGTAAGTGGTTCTTCTCGTTTCTACCTCGTTGCAAGGGAGACCCTTGCAACGCATTTCCAGAGGTTCTAGCTCTTGTGTAACCGATCAGGGAAGGGAGGAATATCCTCCCTTTTCTCATGCCAAGGTAGAACCTTGGCATGAGAAAAATATAAAGATTGTATTAAATTGTATTTTTAAATACAGTGCTGGGGTGGAAAGTGTGTTGTGTAACAATCCGCCAGTCTTTGGTGTTGGGTAGTGTGGTGTCTTAACCCAACCGACAAAACGGCGATCGCCGTTAACCTGACAGACCAGATTGGAAGCTTGTGCTGTTGATCTAGGATTATTTACCGATTAATGACTCTTTTCGGAAATTAGAGGACAATACCGTGCCAGTAATTATGGATTTTAACAACTTTCCCCGACCTTTCTTTTTTATTCTCAAGCGATGTCAAAGACCGGATTGAAACGTTAGTAGTTATAATTGTTTAGCACTCGATCAACAGGATTGATTTCTACTTTGAAGAAAATGAAGATAAAACACGCGATTAATTGGCATAAATTTCTAAGTTTTCTAATTATATTGGGCTTAATGGCTTTTTATAATAATTTTACCCCAGTCGCTTGGATATACCTTGCCCTGCACGGAACTTACGGTCTTATGTGGTTGATCAAGGATAGATTATATCCGGATCAACAATGGGAAAAAGAAATACCGTTGGCTATGGGAATATTTACCTTTATCGTTCTCGGTTTATATTGGGTTGCCCCTTTTATTATTGTTAGCGGGAAGGTCACGGCCGCCGCTCCTTTAATATCCGTGGCGATAGCGATCAATATTATGGGGGTATTTCTCCATTACGGTAGCGATGCCCAAAAGTATTTTACCCTTAAATATAGAGAAGGATTGATCACCGAAGGTTTCTTTAGTCGTAGTCGCAATCCCAACTATTTAGGAGAGATTTTAATTTATCTGAGTTTTGCCCTGTTAGCCCAACATTGGCTCCCTTTTCTGATTTTGGGGGGATTCATCGCCGGGGTCTTCATTCCCAATATGCTTAAAAAAGACCGCTCCCTCTCCCGCTATCCTGAATTTGACGCTTACAAAGCGAAATCCGGATTGCTATTACCCAAGCTAATAAACTCCCGTCTGGATGCTCGCCAATCCACTCAAACCTAAGCAAAGTTAAGGTCTTTCTCGTAAAGATGAAGTATAACCTAATTTGCTGAGGAGATTAAACCGCACGGTGCGCTATTAAGTTTCATTTAGGGGGTATTAGACCGATGGAAGTGGAATAGTAGCATAGGGAAAGGTGCTAAACCGCAGGGAGCGGTTTAATTAATAATTAGGCTCTTCCCGCTTTGTATAGAACCTATTTGGTATCTCTCTTGTGACGCTTCACGGGTAAGAATTACAGGTATTTTGGCTAATTCGCTCTAATCCATACTGGGTAAGGATTTTGGGAAAGATACCAAATGGAATCTATCAAGTTCTTTTCGTTGCCTTCCTCAAGATATTTACACAACCAGGTTTGCACTGTGTTTCTTTGACATCCTCACCGCCGTAAACGGACGGTGATTCCCAAACCTCACGATTTAGGTTTCTGCTTCTTTCCCTTGCGGGGTTCCGCACCTGCCTTAACAGATTTACTCTGTTCTGGTCTTATGGTCGCTCTACAGACTGAC
>NZ_JADBTZ010000092.1:0-13102 GCF_020245885.1 Microcystis sp. M165S2
AGCGTCGGGTTTTGAAGGGTTGTTATCCGTTGTGATAATTGTACCGGAAGGCAATTGATAGCCTGTTAAATTCCCTTGTTTCCACCACCTCCAAGCCGTTCGATAACTTATTCTTGTTTTTTTTGCCTAGTCTGATAGTTTTCTGTCTATATATTACCATGACTGGCTATATATGACTATATTTGTATTGAAACTTTACAATACCCCCAGCTATCTACGAATTAATTGCACCCAGCTACTTAGAACAGAAAAAGCTATATTTGTAGCAAAGACCAAGGTGCTTAGGACAATCCATCGCTGAAACCCTGTTCAGATAAGAGTTTGAAAATTGAAAGCGTCCTAAATAACCCATTGTTTGCTATATGGGTAAATCGAATCTGTCTTTCTGTTTGTGTTCTTTATGCCTTTGTGTTTATCCTTAACTCTTATGGGATAACTGGACAGAAAAAAGTTTAGTTTTAAATAGGGTCTGCTGAATAAATCTAAAAACCTTGTTGGATAATATCTTTAGGCTTTTTTGAAATCAAAAAGTGCCATTTCTTGGAGTAATCGGGGGGGAAATTCAGGGACTTTTTCCCTGAAAATTAGGTAATTGACCCCCTGAAAATCGGTAAAACCCCACACCCCACACCCTACACCCCACACCCTGCCCCCACGAGACTGACGCGGGTTCGTTCAGCATACCCTAATTAAAAACCGCCCCCAAAGGACGGTATTTCAAACCGAGAAGCTACGATGCCTCTCCTCAAAGTTGTCCTGAAGCCAAGCTCGGTTAGCTATCCTTTTGTCGGCGTTTCATCGCCAGACCTAAGCCACCAACAGCAAGAAGTCCAACAACAGTCCCCGGTTCGGGAATAACCACCTGGGTGAAGGTTTGTGAGAAACTCGTAACGCTGGCGGTTCCAGCCACCCCAGTAGTCCGGCGAGCTAACAAAGTCAGGTTGTTCATGGACAAATACGAGTTTGTTTCTGGAAATGTCATCGTGTCAGTCGCAGGTGAGCCGGGGGTAGCGGTGCTATTGCCCGAAATCCCTGCGCCATTGAAGGACACAGAAGATGGTACTCCCGTAGTGGGGCCCGTAACTGACGCACCTGTTAGGGCATCCATCTGTTTCACGATTGGGACATATTTAGCGGATGTTACCGTGAAGTCGAAGCCGATACCAGCATTCCAAGTGGTATTCCCGCTCGACGGAGCTAGGTTTATGCCGCCAACAATAGTGTAATTGAGAGTAGCACTACCAGATACACCAGGAATGTAAGTGCCGGTTGCACTCACTCGAAGGTTGTTTTGGGGATCGGTCACAGGATTAAGCCCAGGACTTTTGGTAAAATCGTAATTAGTCCAGTCCTCGAACACTTTCTCAATTGTGCCATTTCCGTCCTCATCAACTGAGATGGAACCACCGGCAAGAAGCTCGGTGAGTGTACAGAATGAGGTACTTGCACAGCCGTTATAGGTTACCATGGCAGCCGCCTGGGCCGGCGCAGTGGCGAGGCCTAGGCCAGCTGCAACAACCAGAGCGGCAGCGCTAGGAATGGTGTATCTGCGTATTTTTGTCATTTATAGAGACTCCCACAGGGGTAAAGTGGATGTTACGGATAACAACCGCAATGCTAACAACAAATTTTTCAAATGTCAACACAGAATTGCTTATTCCCCAACATATCACTGGAAAATTGTTAATAAGATCACAGAAAAAAGTTTCTCCCCCGCTCCCCCTTACCCCTCTTTGTGGCCAGAAAAAGCCAGATCAGCAGTCTCGATTACCTTTAATAGCTGTTCGATCCGGTTTTCCGTCGGGGGGGCCAAACAGGGAAAAACGGCTAAACCGGGGATTTGATTGGCCACCTCGGTGACAGCCACATCAAGGGTGACTAGGGGTAAATTAGCTAGGGTTTCCGACTCGCTCAAGGTTTGCAGATAAGAGTATAAATCTTCCGCGATCGAACTATCGATTAAGATAGCGTCCACCTCCCAGACACCAGCTAAAAGTTCCGCCTGTTCGCAACTATCGGCCTCAATAAAACGATAATTCTCCCGAACTAATTGATTATTCCAAATCCAGCTAAAGGAAGATAAATCGGAGAAGTTAGGGGCATAATGGCCGTGTAAACGCAGCAGAGTCGGAGCAGTGCGCCGTTTTCGGCTAGGAACAGGGGAAACGGTCAGATTCAGGCAAGCTTGCAGAGCTGCCGATGTGATCGGCGGAACAAGAAAACTATCGGCCCCTTGCTGTTGACTGCGGTTGCGCTCAGAATCGGCAGCGGTGACAATAACTTTTATATCTTTGGTTTGGGGATGGGATTTCAGCAGCGTTAACACATCCCAACCGGACAAGAGGGGTAGATTGGGATTGAGAAAAACACAACGGGGTTTTAACTGACGGGCTTTTTCGATCGCCTCAGTGCCGCTGCGGGCGATAATGGCTTTTAATCCCAATTCACTCAAGCGCTCGACAAACTGTTCGATCACTTGGGGATTAGCTTCCACCACCAACACCAGACGCTGGGGGGTCGATTGTTCCTCTTCTGTTCCTTGGGGATAAACCGGCAGCAGTAAAGTGAATTGACTGCCTTCCCGGTCCTTGGAGACAAAGGATAGATCTCCACCGTGACAGCGCGCTAATTTTTGGCTGAGGACTAAACCTAAACCTGCACCCTCAAATTGACGGGTGAAAGGACTTTCTAGCTGTTGGAATTTCTGAAAAATCAGATGCTGGGATTCTTCTGGAATACCGATCCCCGTATCCCAGACGGTAAAAGCCAGCCAATTTTCCCAACGATTGACTTTAATGCCCAAATTACCGCCATCAATGGTGAATTTAACCGCATTATCTAACAAATTCACTAACATCTGTTGTAAACGGGCTTCATCGGCCAGGGCATAATCTAACCCTGATTCGATGTCAAGACGATAGCTGCCGGGGAGATCGAGACGTTGGGGATACTTATCGACAATGATATCGTACACCCGTTGACAGAGGCGATCGATTTTGACTCTAGCTAAAGTTAATTTTAGTTGTCCTGTCTCTAAGCGGGTTAAATCGAGGAGATCATTGACCAAAGCCATCAACTGGCGACCGCTGCGATAGATTAAATCGGCATATTTCGACTGTCGGGGGTTAAGTTCACCGATTTTTTGTTCCCGCAGCAGATTGGAAAGACCGATCACGGCGGTGAGGGGCGATTTAAACTCATGGCTGACACAGGCGAGAAATTCATCCTTAAGACGATTTAAATGGACTAAATCGGCATTTTTAACCGCTAATTCCTGACAATAGTGCTGTTGTTCCGTGATATCGGTGGCTAACAGTAACCACAGTCCCGAAGCTTTCTCGATCAAGGGATAATTATGCGCCAAATTTAACGGCACGGACAACAGTCGCCAAGTCTTGGCTAAACCCGATGTCACCGTTTCTAGACGCTGGGGAAACAGGGGGGGGGTGGGGGATTGGAGGGTTAAGGGGTCATTAACCAAAGCAAAGGGAGATTTATCGATATTAGCGGGGAAAGCCCCCCCGATTTGTTCACACCAAGCCTGATTTTGGTATAAAATTCCCGCTTCTGGACTGTAGAGCAGCAGCGGCAGCGGTAATTGTTCCAGAAATTCCAGAGGACGATCGCTGCGGGGGGGCAAATTGCGATCGCTGATGCGGGGCTGCGGGGGAGGATCATCGAGAATCGAGCGCCCGAGACAAAATTGGAGAAGTTTTCCCGTGTCCAAGCGTCCTAACAGTTTGCCCTGAGCATCCACTAAAATAGGGGCTAAGGAGCTTCCTTCTGCCGTCAGGGTTGCCAGAAACTCACTCACGGCCATGCGCGAGTTAAGAGGGATAATCGGACGCAGCAAACCGCTCAGATCTAGGCAGTTGGAGGAGGGGTTTCTGGTTTCGGGGTGCTGTTGTTGATAGAGGAGGTAGGCAATCAGGGTTTGACTCTCAATCAGTCCTAGGGGACAATACCGCTCATCCACCACCACGATCGCTTCTGGATTGCCCGTATTAATTAAATCTAAAAGACTTGCCGTGTCAATAATTAATTCACAGGCAGTGACGGATTGATTAAAGTGATGGAGGCTGAGGGTAACGCTAGGCATGGGGATAATTGGGTGGGCGGTGGCGGTAACTTTAGGGCATAATTAACAAACTGATGGCCAAACTATTAGTAGTCCTAAAACTTGAATCTACCTTGATTATGACGCTTGCTCAACTAGAGAACCGC
This sequence comes from Microcystis sp. M165S2, assembly GCF_020245885.1. NCBI lineage: Bacteria > Bacillati > Cyanobacteriota > Cyanophyceae > Chroococcales > Microcystaceae > Microcystis > Microcystis sp. M165S2. Next base: position 4,225 of record NZ_JADBTZ010000092.1, read on the forward strand.
TCCATTGATTACAATTAACTACGATACCCACTGCCAAAAAGCAAAGTTAACTTTAACTTCCCCGATTTGATGGCGAGGGGGTTGTCTTCTCAACAGAGAAAGCCTAACCTAATTGTTTGTTATTTTCTATCTACCTTGCGGGTGAGAAAACGTTGCCTCCGAGACTGACTATTTATGCTTTTGTCCCAACGGACCCACCCTTGACGGGAGTGAGTTCACCTCTGGGGCTGGTTAATTCTTTGACGGCTTTATTAGCTAATGAACGCTATAATCTAACCCTAGGGTCGTCTTCTAGCGAATTACTGGCTAATATCGAGGCAGAGAAGGAAAAAATCGATTGTTTACTGGTGGTCTTTCATCCTTCCCTACAGCCGACTTTTAATCAACTCTACGAAGGGGGGATTTTACTGCCAGTAGTGATCATTGTCGCTGACAAGAACATCACTGCCGAGACGAATGACTCTCCCACCTGTCTCTATCATAGTGCCGAATTACAAATTACCGTCAAGGAATTAGACAGCATCACCTCGGTCATCGACCAAGCGATCGCTCGATTTCTCCATTTAGCTCCTAATTGCTCTTTTTCCGAACCTAACACGATTGTTAACCAACCAAATCCCGTGGAAAATAATCACAGTTTTCTCCTCCTACAACAGCGCCGTTTAGCAGAAAAATTAAAAGAAAGACTCGGCTATTTAGGTGTTTACTACAAACGCAACCCGCAGCTATTCTATCGCAATCTTGCCCCAGAGGAAAAAAACGAATTACTGCGGGAATTAAGAAGAGATTATCGGGAGATTATTTTAAATTACTTCCAACAGGATTATCCGATCAATCAAGCGATCGATGAATTGGTTAATAATGTCTTTTTTACCGATCTCTCAGTGTCGCAAATTCTGGAAATTCACATGGAGTTAATGGATGAATTTTCCCAACAGTTAAAATTAGAAGGCAGAAGTGAGGAAATTCTCCTAGATTATCGTCTCGCTCTCATTGATATCCTTGCTCATCTAGGGGAAATGTACCGTCGTTCCATACCTCGCGAGGATATCCCTTATGATTTATTATTGGGAATAGATTAAAATCTCCCCAATAAATAGCGATGAACTCCTATCCCCAGCCCCTTTAATCCTAACCTATGAGCGTCTTTAAAAAAACCTATGTTTTAAAACTGTACGTCGCGGGCAATACCCCCAACTCCGTGCGTGCCTTGAAAACCCTGAAAAATATCCTAGAAGAAGAATTTCAGGGAGTGTATGCGCTGAAAGTGATTGACGTGCTGAAAAACCCGCAACTAGCGGAGGAAGACAAGATTCTCGCTACTCCTACCCTCGCGAAAGTCCTCCCTCCCCCAGTGCGGAAAATTATCGGGGATTTGTCCGATCGAGAGAAGGTTCTGATCGGTTTAGACTTACTGTACGAGGAAATTCGTGAACGAGAAAATGATAGCTAGACCTTCGGCAATAGGTGATTAGACGGGTTATATTTATTGAAGGAGAAATGATCGGGGTGTAATCTAGTACGTCTATGGGAAAGTCAAGAGTCAATGGGAATCGAGACGGTATAAAGTGTCTAGTCAGACCTGATATGTTTCTGTTGAAAAATTAGATAAAAATCCTACTCTTTAAATATTCGCTGGATAAATAATGACTCAATCTAACTCTAATAGCCAATTGAATCCACCGATTAAACCGAAAGGTGTTCGCAAAATTAGAACCCTAATTGAAGGTTTTGATGAGATCACTCACGGTGGTTTACCCATGGGGCGAACTACCTTAGTGAGTGGCACTTCTGGCACGGGAAAAACCCTGCTTGCCGTTCAATTTCTCTACCACGGTATCAAGTATTTTGACTATCCGGGCCTGTTTGTTACTTTTGAAGAATCTCCCACCGATATTATCCAAAATGCCTATAGTTTTGGTTGGGATTTAGAAGAATTAATTGACCAGGGTAAGTTATTTATTCTCGATGCTTCTCCGGATCCGGAAGGTCAAGAGGTGGTGGGTAGTTTTGATCTTTCGGCCCTAATCGAGCGCATTCAATACGCAATTACCAAATATAAAGCAAAACTGGTATCAATTGACTCTGTAACTGCCGTTTTTCAGCAGTACGAAGCGGTGTCAGTGGTGCGGCGAGAAATTTTTCGGCTCGTGGCCCGGTTAAAATTATTAGGAGTGACTTCAATTATGACCACGGAACGTATCGAAGAATACGGAGCGGTGGCCCGTTTTGGTGTAGAGGAATTTGTCTCTGATAATGTGGTAATTATGCGGAACGTGCTAGAGGGAGAAAGACGACGCAGAACCGCAGAAATCCTCAAATTACGGGGAACAACCCACATGAAGGGGGAATATCCCTTTACTATCACCAATGATGGCATTAATATCTTCCCCCTCGGTGCGATGCGTTTAACTCAGCGCTCCTCCAATGTCCGCATTTCTTCGGGAGTAAAAACCCTTGATGATATGTGTGGAGGCGGTTTTTTCAAGGATTCGATTATTTTGGCCACAGGAGCAACAGGTACGGGTAAAACTCTCTTAGTCAGTAAATTTCTGGAAGAAGGCTGTCGGCGCGGTGAGCGGGCGATTTTGTTCGCTTATGAAGAATCTCGCGCCCAATTGTCCCGAAATGCTTCTTCTTGGGGGATCGATTTTGAGGAGATGGAACGTAAGGGATTATTAAAATTGTTGTGTTCTTACCCCGAATCGGCGGGATTAGAAGACCATTTACAGATGATTAAGTCGGAAATCTCGGAATTTAAACCCTCTCGTATTGCTATTGATTCTCTATCGGCGCTCGCGCGCGGGGTGACAAATAATGCTTTTCGGCAATTTGTGATCGGAGTGACAGGATACGCCAAACAGGAGGAAATTACGGGATTTTTCACCAATACCACCGATCAATTTATGGGAGCGCACTCGATCACCGAATCCCATATTTCTACGATTACCGACACGATTTTAATGTTGCAGTATGTGGAAATTCGCGGCGAAATGTCCCGAGCGATTAACGTCTTTAAGATGCGCGGTTCTTGGCACGATAAAGGGATTCGTGAATATACTATCAGTCAGGACGGGGCCGATATCAAGGATTCTTTCCGCAATTACGAGCGGATTATTAGTGGTTCCCCGACTAAAATTAGCGTCGATGAAAAGAGTGAATTATCGCGGATTGTTCGCAATGTGCGCGAAAAATTACAGGATGAATAATCGGGAGTTGACTGATTGAGATTATTTTGAAGAGCGATCGGGTAAAGTCGGTCTTAGGGAAAATAACCACCAGATCAACAAACCTAATATAATCCAGAGAATATCTTTAACCCGGCGAATTACAGAAATCGCTAAACCTAATTCTAGACTACCAGTTAAGGAAGCACCCAGCAGCACTAAAGAACCTTCTAAAGTACCGATATTAGCGGGAATAAAAAAGGTTCCAGCGCGCACCAATTGAGCAACGGAATCAAATAACCAAGCATCGGCAAAACTGATCGGATGTTGGAGAAGTTGCATTAAAACATAGATTTCTAAAACTCCGAGAGGCCAATTCAGAAAACCGACGATCAAGCCATTTCTAAATAGTGGCAGATTGCGGTAAAATTCCCCTAAACGATCATCGACACTGCGAAGATTTTCTAAAGGTTTAGCTAGGCGATCGCCTAAAAAAGAATGACCTAATCGATTAACTATTCGGGAGGATAAACGGAATCGCTGAATCAAGAAAAATATCAGGATACAACTGGAGAATATAGCTAGACTTAATCCAGTCAAAGTTTTAAAAGAATTAGAAAATTTTGGGGAAGCTAGGAGCAGAAAAAACCCGATAATTGCAAAGAAGACAAGGGAAGCAGTATTTAATGTCTTGGTCAGAATAATCGAAGCACTGGTTTCTTTATAGCTAATCTGATAGTGACTTTTCAACATCACTGCTTTAAAACCTTCTCCTCCCAAAGAAGCGAAGGGAGTCACCCGATTAAAGGCTGCCCCTACCATGTAAATTAATAATAGGCGAATTGTCCATCGAGGTTGGATAGGAATGCTTTTAAAAGTTAGTTGCCAAGTAAAAACATCGGTGAGAAATTCTAGGAAATACAAAATAATTACTAATGTCATTCCCCACCAACCGACTAGGGTGATTTGTTGCCACACTTCTTGTAGATTGGTTTGTCGTAAAATTACCCCTAGTAAAACAAAACCTAAACCCAGAAAGATAAATTTAAGATATTTCATATTAAATTATGAATTATTAATTATTAATTATTAATTATGACTTATCACTGATGACTGATGACTTATCACTGATAACTGATGACTTATCGCTGATGACTGATCACTGATAACTGATCACTGATCACTGATAACTGATAACTGATAACTGATAACTGAAAAAGCTGATAACTAAAAATAGTTCCAACGTTGAATAAATGGTAGCCAATGAGATTCGACTAATTCGATCGCTTTTGGGTCTGGGGGATAATTATTTTTTTTATATCCTTGCAGACTGCTGATATATTTCTCAAAGCGAGGCATAGCTATTTTTAAGTCGGGAAGTTGCAGTTGATCGTAAATTTTCTCGATTTGTGCTAGGGGGTTTTTTTCTAAATCTTCAAAACGAATTTCTACAAAACTATCGGCGGGTAAATCGGCACTATCTCGCAGGAGAGAATTGAGCATTAGGGGATAACTTTTCAGAATTACCTGCTCGATGACATCAATAGATAAATTATCGTAGGATTGCAGTGCTAGTTCTGGTAAGATGCGGGTAAAAAAGTGGCGGGTTGAGGGAAAAACTAGATAGGGATTGCGATAGATATGGATAAATTTAGCATCGGGCCAGATAGTTCGTAATTTGGCAATGTGTGCCGTATAAACGGGGTTTTTGATTAGTAATTGTTTGCCTTTTTGATGGATGGAAACTTTTTTTAATAGATGAGTATGCCAACGTTGCCAAGTGGCGATTTCTTTCTCGCTGCAGCCTTGAAAAAAAACCCCTCGCTCAAAATGATACTGAAAACGTTGGGGAAAGTATAAACCATGGTAGTAGGAAAGGGGGATCATGCTGGCCAGGGCGATCGAGTCTTCTTGGGGGGAATCGGGAGTAACGGCAACGTTATCCACATGGCGATCGCTCGGTAGAGCTAATTCCAGCAGCGGTTGTAATAAGCGGACGATACCGAGGATATCCCAGGGTAATCCCACCGCTAGGGGCGAAATATAGCCAAAATGCTCCGATTGACCGAGTAAATTGTGCAGATGGGTCGTGCCGCTGCGCCAATAGCCGACAATAAAAATGGGTGCTTTTACCTCCACGCGGCGCTCATAAAACCCTGTCATTAAAATCCGTTCTAGGGTAGAAAAAGGTAGTCGCGCCAAGGTAACTGCCAGCGCCAGGGTTGCTGGGGCCAAATTGGGGCGATCGATGCCGCCATTGGTCAAAAACAAGCGAAGGAGAGTGCTAAGGTTACTACCGCAGAGGGGATGAAACAAACTGGACATATTAACCTATTTTTTGGCGGTTTTTTGGCGTATAGCTTGGCTGGCCAAGGTTTTGCCGAATTCCCAAGCGGCCCCGGGGAGGCGGTGAGCATCAGCGACCACATCCTTAACGGCGGTGACAATCCAACGGCAATCCTGATCGGAGAGGGTGAGGGGGGGGATAAACTTGATGATATTCATGCCGTGGCCGGAAACCTGCGAGAGAATTTGATGGCGGGTAAAGAGGGGAACGACGATTAACTGGGAAAATAGCCCTTTATTGGCGGTTTCTAGCATTTTCCAGGCGGCTTTTAATGACCAACTGCTCGGTTCGGCAAATTCCAAGGCCATCATCATACCCAATCCCCGCACTTCCTGCAAACATTCGTACTGATCTACGAGGGGCTGTAGTTCTGCGATAATTTGTTGACCGATTACAGCCGAGCGCTCCACTAATTTTTCCTCCTCGATTACCTGTAAAGTGGCGATACCGGCGGCCATGGCCAGATTATTTTTCCCAAAAGTGCTACCGTGAACCACAGAACGGTCCATGCGATCGAATACTCGATCGAAGATCCAGGGACGACAGAGAACCGCTCCCACTGGCACAAAACCGCCCGAAAGAGCCTTGGCAACGCATAAAATGTCTGGTTCTACCCCCCAATGTTCCACTGCCCAAATTTTGCCAGTCCGGCCTAAACCGGTCTGCACTTCATCGGCCACAAAAAGAGTGCCGTAACGACGACAAAGGGCAGCCGCTGCGGGGAGATAGTTCGGTTCGGGAATTCTCACCCCGTGACCTTGGATCGGTTCGGTAATAAAAGCCGCTACTTCTTGGTTAATTAGAGCTTTTTCGAGCGCTGCCAGATCGCCGAAGGGAATTTCCTCAAAATCGGCGACAAAAGGTCCAAATCCCTGGCGATAATGGGGATCGCCGGTGGCGGAAAGGGAACCCATGGTTAAACCGTGGTAGCCTCCCTGACAGTAAACAATTTTGCTGCGTCCGGTGGCGTAGCGGCTGAATTTAATGGCGGCCTCGACGGTTTCTGTGCCGGAATTGGCAAAGAAAACTCGTTCTAATCCTGTCGGTGCGATCGCTGCTAACCGTTCGGCCAGCAATCCCGCTAGGATGGAAGCATCCAATTGGACTAAATTGGGCAGTTCTGCCGTCAATACTTCCTGTAAAGCTTGCACTATCTTGGGGTGATTGCGTCCGAGGGCGAAAACACCAAAACCACTCAGTAAATCCAGATACTTTTCCCCGTGATTGTCGAACAAGTATGGACCTTGGGCTTTAACGTAGTGGCGATCGTAACCGATCGTTTTCAGTACCCGAACCATCTGGGGATTTAGATATTGTTCGTGGAGGGTAAAGTTTTCTTCTAGTCTTTGTTCTATGAGTTCTAAAATGCTCATAAATTCCTGATTTGATTACTGAAAAACTAATTGTTAAACAACCCAAACCCGATTATGTTGATAGCACATTATCATGATTTTGGGTTATTTAATATTATAAATTATTTAAATATATTTTGTCAAGTATTTAAGAAATCATCTAGGATAATTAAACTCATTAACTCTTGCTGGCTAAAGGTTACAGCGACTTTTAGATAATTTATTGGTTAGTTTTTATATGGTAGGGGCGCATCGCGTGCGCCCAAAATGTAATATCAGTGAACTGATAACTGATAACTGATAACTGATAACTGATAACTGATAACTGATAACTGATAACTGATAACTGATAACTGATAACTGATTCAAGGCTGATAGCTATAAAAAAAACGACCGACAAGAGAGAATTCCCGTCAGTCAGTCGGTGATGATAGGCCGAATTTTACTCAGCTTTATTTCTTAGCGGGGGCAGCCTTAACGAGTTCCAATTCACTTTCAGCGAAGTTATTGGTATTCAGTCCACTGGCGCTGCCACTAAAACCGGCGTAGTTAACAGTATCAAAACGGACGATAACGGGATAGAGGATACCACTTTTATCAACACTGGCTACGGTTCCCACACCTTTGTACCAGTAAGACTCTTTACGTTTGATTCTAACTTGGGCTCCGCGTTCGATTCCAGACATAGCTGTTGTTTTTTTTTAAGGGTTTAGTTAACAGGTTACAATCAGAGCGAGTTTGCCGAAAGGGTTTTTACTTTAAGTTTTATTGCAAATCTTGCCACTCTGTTTGGACAAAATGCCCCGAACGTCCCCATAGGTCTGCCTTTGGTGCAATGTTAACGATTGTTAAGTTAAAAGGAATGGCCGTAGTCAGGTATTTTTGGGCCGACATTCCCACATCTGGCCCGATTTGAAAAGCGGCGGCGGTGGCTAAACCTAAGCCTAATAACTGAGAAATCGGACCTCTGGGTAAGAGAAGATGAGTTCCTAAGACTAAGCCGGCGGTTAAGGCTAAAGTTACCGATAAATTGGTGCCACAACGCGGATGTAATGCCAATTGCCCCTCGCCATTTTTGAGACGATGGAGCGCCTGTTTGGACGCAATTTGCAGTTCATTCGTATTAACCTGTCCGTAGAGATAAAAACCCCTATCGGTGGAGAGTCCCCCTAGGGCCTCGTTATCCGCTTGGGAATGGTCAAAAGGCGATTGACGACGGGCAGCCATTTCGCTTAATACCCAGACGGTGGCGTGTTCCAAGGCGTGAACCTGTCGCAGGGTCAGAAATTCTTTGAACCCGGGGATAAAGCCGATTTGTGCCAGTAAATCGCTGTCTTGCCGGGGCGAGGGGTTAAACCAGTCGAAAGAGGGGTTAGAAGGGCTACTAGGGGTCATAAAGTTGCGGTAGGGGGAGTTTTTTCTAGAAAGATAAGGGCGCTATAGAGTTGAAAGGCGGTGTCCCAGTAGGTGTCTTCAATGCGTAATAAGTCCAAATGGGGATTGACCATGGGCAGTAATTCGTAAAAATCGGCGGTGGTTTCGGCAAAAGGGGCAAAATCTGACCACAGGGGAACTGCTGCTAGTTGTTGTTTTAGGTAAGAAGCGAATTGATTCCAGTTATCTCGATTGCTGGTCTGTCTTTCCCGACTTTGTTGGTGGTCGGAAAAAGTAATCCCCGCTTGAAAGTGGTAATGGCGATCGCAAATACGGATAATTAAATCCTGTTTTTTCAAATGTAGATCAATAATCTGGGCATAATCAAGAATACTAATTTTTCTCACTTGATGGCGGCGCGCATCCATATCGACACATTTCCCAAAAATCGGCAAGATTCCCTCTACCACGGCGGTAACTTCTGACCAATCAAAAGTTATAGTTAGTAAAAGTATAGTCAAATATAGACAGACTGAATTCCATTTCAGAAATTCCCTTCACTTTTACTTCGAGAGATTAATTCTCCTTGGGTGAACTACGCACCTCTCTATCCCATAGCGGTTAAACGCATTTGGGAA
>NZ_JADBTZ010000093.1:0-4720 GCF_020245885.1 Microcystis sp. M165S2
GGAGAGAAGATGCAAGGGTTTTGAGTAATTTTAGCAGATTCAGGGGCACCTGAGCGACTCTCAATCTAGCTAAAAGCCTTTTCCTGTAAGGTTTTTAGCTTTATTCAGCAAACCCTATTTAGCATCTCACGAATGTTGTTCAGATACTCCGAAATTTCTCGTACTCCTGATATACGTTCGTTAGCAATATTTGCAATGCAATCTTTCGCTATGTCTTCCGTAATCCAAGGTAGTGTAAAATCATTGGAATCAAAAAATAATTGTAAAAATTTATTGGTCAGTAGTGGTTGACCATTTGTCCAATACAGTACTTCTTGGAGTGCTTTTTCTAGATTTTTCAGTCTATCAACCCGTGCTGAATAATGTTTAAATCCCTGCCATTGGCTTAAGTCATCAAGTGTAAAATCGCCAATCTCTATCTGGGTGTTTGGGTCGAAAATACGATTGTACTGGCTATGCTCATTTAAGGATAAAGAATTCTTCTCGCCAAAGAATGCAAAGGTGATTCTCTGAAAATTTTGATTGTTAGCAACTCTGGAATTGCGTTGATTGTAGCAATAGAGTAGTGTTTGTAAAAAGTGGTGAGAAAATGCGGGAAAATAAGGTTCTTGATTCAAAAGATACTCTAGTTCATCGATAAAAATAACAATTCTGGTATCTTGAACTTTTTCTAATAAGATGTTTTCGATAAAATATTTTAAAATCTGGTCATTAGATATGTTAGTAGAAAGCCTAGCGGCTTGATAATCCTGATCGTGCGATAGCTGGTTACCATTCTGAGTCGTGAACTGTTCCGCTAGATCGTGAATAAATTCCCAATAGAAATCTTTTTCAGAACTTCTAGTTCTAAGATTACCCCCCTGATTTTTGGTCATCAGAACACTTACGCACTTAACTCCATTATTTTCAAGATGCAAGCGAGTTCTTTCTAGTAAAGAACTTTTTCCAGTTTTTGGAGGACTTAAAACAAGACAATCATCTCCATGTGATAACCTCTCATAGAGTGCCTGATCTGCTGGCCGCATTATATACATATTAGTCCCCTTTCTCCTTCAACTAATCTATCTCGAAATTAACGGCACACCTATACTTAACATATTATAGTGCTATTATTACAACACGGGGGATTGTAAAAAAAGTTAACTCCTTCTCATCCTGCCAATTTCGTCGAATCCGTCCTAGGATAGGAGAGAAGGTAGCAGTAGTTCACGAGGAGATCGAATGGTGCGCGCTCGATGGTTAGTCATAACAATAGTCACTTGTTTAGGAATTGTATCTTGCAATACAGCAGAGAAGCCTTTTTCGTGCATACCTACCCCGATCGAACAGACGGATACTCGCTCAACCCCTCTAGGCATCTCGATTCAAGTGGATGGATCTAGCTCAATGTTGGGCTACGTTAGCGATGCTGGTAGCCTCTATGTGCAAACCCTAAAACTGCTCGACGAAACCCTATCTTTAGTCAGTAAAACTCCTGTTCAATACTATCGTTCGGGAAATGCGCTCACCCGTAGTGATTTTAGAAAAGCCCAACTTCCCGCCTTTTATAATGGTACAGATTTTCCCGATGTTTCCGCTCCTATTCAAAATCTAATTGTCGAACCAGGGACAAAAAATTCCCTACAGGTTATTGTTACTGATCTCGATCAAGCATCGGGAGATGTAACACTTCTCACGAGAAAAATTCAAGAAACTTATTTAAACTCAAAGCATCCTGAATACGCCGTAGCGATTTGGGCGATTCAAAGCGAATTTGAAGGAACCGTCTATGTGCAAGAGCAAAACAGGATCAAAAAATTTCCCTTTCCCAACGAGAAATCTAGCAATAAATTTCGTCCATTTTATGTAGTTTTTATTGGTCGTCACAACGACATAACTCAATATTTTGCCAGCTTAAAAGAACGCCAAGAGAATATTTTAGCCAATAGCAAAATTGCTATTTTTTCACCCAATCATCTTGTAAAGGAACCATTTTTGTTAGATCGAGAAATTGAAGAAAAACCCGCCGAAGAAAAAGCAGTTTTAGGAGAATGGAATCTATCCTTAAATGGCTTTAGAGTTCAAGCTAAAGACCAGAATAATCAACTCTGGAAAATACCGCAAACTTCTACAGATGCGATTGAGATTTCCGATAGTGTTTCCCTTGATACGAGCGAGCATACGGTGGCGATCGATGTCCGTTCGATCGAACCCTTACAAAGCATCGAGATGCCCAATAAATTCTCGAACACATTTCAAAACTCAAAAGAAGTTTTAAAAGATGATTCCAATTTACAAAAAGCGATCAAGATCTCCAAATGGAATCTCGATTCCCCAGCTGGACAAGCTCCCCGAAAGCTAAATTTTGTCACCACGATCCACCCCGATAAGTTTCCCGAACCAGGAATTTACCTCTTCACGATCAATCTCGTCGCCAAGAATCTACAGGAACAACCTTGGTGGGAAGAGTGGAACTGGCAAATCGGCCGGGATAATCAACAAGATGGCTCGAAAACGAATAATTTACTCCCTTTTCTTCGAGGCCTAAAAACGATCACGGCCAACCTCATGGCCGAAAATCCCCCGAAAATCGGCCGATTCTGTTACGCGATTGAGAAAAATTAGGGTTTCATCACCAGGCCCTAGTAGTTGGTAAAGTTGAAATTGACGGATACAAGTGGGTTAATTTGCTTATTTTACTCCTCCCATTATCCATAATTATTGCTTTGACAGACCTCTAGGGCCGTAGAAGATGCCGTCCGTAAACGCAAAATGACCAGACCAAAACCCATCAAAGCGATCGAGGCGCGCATCCAAGACAGATAGGTGCGTTCGTTGGCTGAATGATCTCGCCAGTAATCAGGGTTAAATTTCTGCCTTGTCTTTCGGGATTTGAACAGCATAGAGGAGTTCCTCGCAGTGAACTTCAATAAAATCAAGTATTCTTTCTTCTGGTTTTAATAAATTGTTTTTATCATCTAGTTTTTCGCTTATCTTTAACCAATTCAAGGGACTTGAGCAGATTATCATCCATAAATAGGGGGAGTTTACCGTCCCATCTTTCGATCGCTTTGTTCTGTAAAACTTCTGGACTTAAGGAATCTTGGAGAATGCGATGAGCTGCCGCCTCTCCCTTAGCCAGATTGATTTTTACTTCCGATTCTTTCAGAGCTTTCAGCACCATAAAACCGGCTTTTTTAGCTTCCTGTTCGGCGATTTGTTTGGCTTCCACCGCATCGGTAAAGCGATCGGAAAAGTTGACATGAACCAAAGAAATATCATCCACACCGATATGATAATTTTTCAGTCTTTCGGTCAAACGATGATCTACTTCTCCTTTCACCTCCTCCCGTTTAGTAATTAATTCTTCGGCGGTATATTTAGCCATAACTGCCTTAAGAATTTCCTCCACTGCTGGATCGATCACTCGTTCAATGACAGCCGCTTCATCGCCAATTTGTTGAAAAATAGTATTAACTTCTGATGCTAAAATATGCCAATTCAGGGCCACATCTGTAAATACTTCCTGTAGGTCTTTGGAGGAACCTTCGGCCGCTATCTGTTCTTTTTGGATTCTCACACTTAGTTTTTTCACCGTGTTAACAACAGGAATAATCCCATGGATTCCCTCATTAAGTATTTTATCCTGTACTTGACCAAAGACCATTAAAACTCCTCTTTCTCCCGCATTGACAATCACGAAAGGATTAAAAATAATCGCCAAGATTAATAACAAAAAAAAGAGATTACTTGGTCTAGCTAAAAGACGGATTTTGAGCATTTTAATTGATAATAGAGATAGTTGATGGGATGGGGTTGCAAATAAATAAAAGGGCTGATTTTAGGTTGGTAATTAGCGATAGCTTTATCTATTTTAAGAATTTTAGCAACTAGAAAATGAAGGTAAACTTGTCCTATATTATTTAGATGAAGTCAGATTTAGTCTCGTCCATTCTCTCGCTTCTGGCTGGCAAAATATCGGGAAATAAATGTCTATTTATAGTTACCATAGTCGCCGATTAAATGTTTTAGTAATCATGAATTAAAACGATTATCTCGTTAGTTTTAGTCAGAAACTTGACCAAAAAGGCATTTATCTAAGAAAGCAATCGGGGTTATCCAGAAGCAATTATAACAAAATTTCCTTTGGTCTAAATGGTACATTCTCATGCCACCAGTCTAGCTGGTACTTTCTTTTGTAGCAATTACCTTAACACAATCTAGTTTCGGCATAAAAGATATTTTGTATAAAGGATATCTCGATAAATTGACTCGCAGAAATGGCTATGGTAGAACCCTAAATACAGTAAGCGGATAAGCCTAACTGTACCTAATTCCATCCCCTAACGAGGTCATTTAATCACCCTTTTTCCTTGATCGCACAGATCGAGGAATTTACCCTTTATTTTCGTCCGTGAGTATCTATGTCTGACCGTTACCGTTTCGAGACGCTACAAGTACACGCCGGCCGGGAACCTGCCCCCGGAACTAACGCCCGCGCCGTTCCCATCTATCAAACCACTTCCTACGTTTTCAACGATGCCGACCACGGGGCGCGACTGTTTGCCCTGGAAGAGTTCGGCAACATCTACACCAGGATCTTGACATCCTCACCGCCGTAAAACGGACGGTGATTCCCAAACCTCACGATTTAGGTTTCTGCTTCTTTCCCTTGCGGGGTTCCGCACCTGCCTTAACAGATTTACTCTGTTCTGGTCTTATGGTCGCTCTACAGACTGAC
>NZ_JADBTZ010000094.1:0-11672 GCF_020245885.1 Microcystis sp. M165S2
AAAATTACTGGTGCAAGTTGGGAATCTGGTAATGTACCGCAAGTCCTTCGTCATCGCTGTGCTTATCTAAATGGTTGCCTTTTTTAACTTTTTTATTGAGATCATTAAGCATTTCTACTTATTGCAAAGGTGAGATGCTCCTATTATAATATTATAATGATTATTGGAGCGCAGATATTCTTTTTTTTAATTCTTATTATGGTATTAGCGGAGGAAAGGACACGGAAATATTTTCGGGAATTGAGTATATAATAAGACGCGATAAAAATGCAGCTTTAGGCATAGGCAGATGCTGGAAGAGATTCGCCGAAACAAATGGGTATGGCACACCAAACTCACACAACGAAGTTAGATTAATTAAGTATAAATTAAGACAAATCAGATGGGCAAACAATAAATATATTTTCGTCGTGGAGCCTCGTAAAACCGGATTGCAAATTCTCCACTTCCGCCAAACTCGCCAAGATTTAGATAATCCCATTGAAGTTATAGATACAAAAGGTCGCTTTTTAGGCAAGTGTCAATCTACTTGTCAACTCAAACAGTAATTCGAGATAATGACAACACTTAATTGAGGAGATTAAACTCTATGAAAATCAAAGTATCAAACTCAATCTACTTTATCTTATTTGCCATAACTGTTGGTATTGCCACTAATGGCATAGCACAAAATAATCAAGTAGATCCAATACTTGAAGTCGAAAAAGATAATTGTCAAGGAACAACAGAAGTTAACTATCGCTCTCAAAAATTAACTTCTCTTGATGGAGAAACAACGGTTTACTATGAGGGAGTTTTAAGGAGAGTCGGTAAGAAAGGCGACCGAAGTGGACATGATGGCTATTGCTACCCTCTCGAAGGGCGACAGACTCCAATTACCACACTAATAGTTAAAAATATAACCCAAAAACGAATTTCTCTAAAATCAGAAAATGGCCTGTATCAAGTTATTAGTCCAATATCCTTTTCTGCTAACAACAGATATTTAATATTACAAGGGGATGTTGGTTATGATGGAGGAGATGGAGAAGTTACTTATGCAATAATTGATATGCAAAACAATTATAATGAACTGTCACTTCGTACTTGTTATGATTCTTATGGAGGATTTGAATACAAAGGTTTTATTTCTCCTTTAGAAATTTTATTAGACTGTGGAAATGGTATTTTTGAGGTTGCGAATTTAGATAAAAAATCTGTTCGTAAAGTCTCTGAATCTTTTGCAAAATCTGCTAATGCAACCAAACGCTATGGTACAATTTCAGGAGAAATGACCATCTTAAAAAGACAAGTATTTCCACCACGAAAATAAAATATTTGCCAGTGCCTAAAATAGTTTAAAATTTTACCTAATTCCTTCTGTTTATAAAGCAAACTATAAAAATAAAGTGCGATCACTAATTTTGTGGGTTGGCTTAATATGCGAAACCCAACACAACCAACAGTTACTTTTTTAACGTCAACTCAACTACCAACAAAAATGTTTCAATTTAATTAAGTTTTCTCAAATGTAATTCTCCTTAACAACTTGATGAGGAAATAAAAATGACTACCGAAGAAATTTTACTAGAAACATGGCGAACATTAGATGAATCTGGTCAAGAGCAAGTATTAACATTTATGAAACTCCTAAAAAAAACAAATAATTTTAAAATTGATAATAGCTATATTTCTCCACAAGAAAAAGCCAAGAGATGGGAAGAATGGGCAATGAGTCATCAAAAAAGAGGATTCAGTCTCCCGGATGAAGCCCTACATCGTGATAGTATTTACGAGGATTAATGGCTAAATATTTACTCGATACTAATATTTTACTGCGAGGAAGTGATCCAGATTCTTCTAGTCATTTACTGGCCATTAAAGCTGTCTCTAATTTATTGAAAAGTGGTCATGATTGCTATATTACCTCTCAAGTATTGATTGAATTTTGGGTAGTCGCAACAAGACCAATAGAAGTAAATGGTTTAGGATGGAGTGTTAAGCAAACCAGTGATGAAGTCAATCAATTAATTAATCGTTTTTCTTGGATAGAAGAAACATCCGAAATTTTCTTTTATTGGCATGATCTAGCGAATACTTATAATATTAAGGGAAAAAGAACTCATGATATTCGCTTAATAGCTGTCATGAAAACCCAGAAATTAACTCATTTACTGACTTTTAATCCAGATGACTTTATTAAAATTCCTGACATTCAGATTATTCACCCTAATGAAATTGTTAACATATAGAAGATAGACGCTGGGATTATCAAACCCCAATCCCTGAGCATTAAATTATAATTTATGTAGTGCGATCGCTACTCTTGTAGTTGAAGAATAAAACCCAACACAACCAACAGTTACTTTGTTAACGTCAACTCAACTACTCAACTGCCAACAAAAATGTTTGATTTTAATTAAGTTTTCTCAGAGGACAAAACCATGAAACCACTTATGATATTATGAGCTATGTAGCCGCTCAATATCCGCCAAATTCATTCGTGGTCTTTTCAACTTAATCAATGAGCAAATTAAGTAGGCGATCGCCATTCTGGTAATTTAGCTGATGAGGTAAACTAATGTTAGATTTTCACCTATCTGTTCAACCCAAAACCGAACAGCGATTAAAAATAATTTTAAGTTCTGTAGAAGATGAAGAAAGTTTTGCTCAAAGTATTATTGATGATCAGATAGTAAGATTGCAAAGAGCAATTTTAAATTTAAGATTAGACTTAAGAGTTTTTGAGCAGAAATATCAGATAACATCTGAAAAATTTTATCAAGAATTTTCTCAAGGTATCTTAGCGGATGAAGAAGATTTTATGATTTGGGCTGGATTGTGTGAAATGCTCGGACAAAATGAAATTCAACTTCAAAAGTTAAGATGATTGAAGCCTATTTTTTGCAAATCGAAACAATCCTTCAATCCTTTCCTAATATACGCTTTGTTTCGCTAACAAAAAAAATTTACAATACGAATCAAGGTTATATTAGTGTTTCAATTATTTTTGAAAACAATCATCGTCTAGATTTTATTGAAGTAAAAAATACTGATGTAAAAGCCAAAATAAAATATCGTTATCATTATATGGATGAGCATCAAGTAATGATTTTTCGTTATGATAATGCTCCTCACCATACCGAAATTAAAACTTTTCCGCATCATAAACAGGAGATTGAGGGCGTTAAGGCAAGTCCAGAGCCAACTCTTGACGATGTACTTTTGGAAATTGCCCAAAAACAAAGGGACTTATCGTCTTTGTGATCGGCTTCGATTGGATTAGCCGAATTGCGATTGCTGATCTTGTAGTGCGATCGCCGATCTAGTAGGTTAGGTTAAGGCGCGAAACCCAACACAACCAACGGTTACTTTTTTAAAAGTTAACTCAACTACTCAACTGTCAACAAAAATGTTTCAATTTAATTAAGTTTCCTCAGAGGACAAAACCATGAAACTACTTAACTCCCAAAATCTGTTAATTGCTTCCTTATTAGGATTTTCAACGCTTTTTGCTGGTTCCTATCCTTTGGTTAAAGCACAATCAGAACCAAAGCTAGGCTGTCAAGCTACTGTTAATAAAGTCCTTGAAGAAATTAGCTCAAAGGGAGTTAGAAGAACTTGGTTTAAGCTTTATAAGGGAAAAGCCAATGAAAATAACACGGGTAATCCAACTAACAGAACAGACGAGTTAGAAATAATTTTAAGTGCTTGGGATTTTACTAAAAAACCTACTTTTGATTCTCGAAGTCAATCCATTATTGATAATATCATGGGTTCTAAAAGTTTATTGAAAAGTTGGGCAGATAGAATTGTTGCTAATTGTAGCAATACAGCGATAGTTGGTTTTGGTAATGATCAATCAGATTGGGGTGAAGATTACTACATTCAATCTGATGGAACGACAAAATTGAATAAATGTGTTAAACCAGAAAATGCACCTAATCCTCTTCCTTGGGGATTATCAATATGTCTATAAAATTATGACGAAGTGTAACTTTTCCTTATCATCTTAAAAGATAAAACCATGAAGATCAAATTTAACCTGACTCAAATATTCTATACTTTCAGCTTACTAGCTTTGATAACTAGCCAACAACTAGAAGGTAATATTTTAGGGTAATTTAAGTCAAAATAGAGTGTTGAACAACATAACTTGCATTATGGACATTACTATTCACTTTGGTAAACAATGAATACTCCTATTTAATTTCACTCTCTAAAATCAATTCAACAGTCTTATAAAGTGGTTCAATTTTTGTTGCGATGATATCCCAAACAATCTTAGGATTAACCATAAAGTAAGCATGAGCAATAATATCCCTTAAACCAGCAATTTTTCGCCATGCAGTCTCAGGATATTTTCGCCTAATCTCATCAGGAATTTGCTTAGCTGCTTCGCCAATAATTTGCAAATTATGAACGACTGCATCAAAAGTTTTATTATCCTCAATTAAATCATCATAGTTCATCCCTGCTGTATAATCTTGAATTTTTTGAATACTACTCAAAATATCAGTTAAATAAAGCCTCAGATCACGAGACATAAACCGTTTCCTCTAAAATACGTTCTCGAATCTGGGGTTTAATATCTTCCTTGATTACTAAATCAATTTTGCGCTTAAATAAATCCTCAAGTAAAAATTTTAAATCCATATAATTATCAAAAGTGACATCTCCTTTAAATTCTACCAATAAATCTAGATCACTATTAGCTGTCGCTTCACCCCTAACAAAAGAACCAAAAACTCCTAAACTTTTAACTTGATATTTTAACTTTAGACTCTCTAGGTAGCTTTTCAAAACATCAAAGATTTGTTCAAAATCAGATTTGTTTGTTGTCATTTTAATCTCCAGGAAATATTCTCGAAATTACTTAAAAATTAACCTAAATTTTGATGAGTGCGATCGCTGCTCTTGTAGTTGAAGAACAAAACCCAACACAACCAACAGTTACTTTTTTTAACGTCAACCTAAATGAGGCAATAGAAAATCTCGCAATTAGATTGCTTCGCTATCGCTCGCAATGACAATCATAATGTACTATTTTAGCTGAAACAGTCCACTAGAAGATGGCGATCTTTAGGGAATAAAAATTCGACCTACTCCCATGTAGTTGTCGAGATCAAGCAAAATCTCAATCAGACGAGTGGCACAGTTTTGCCGATAGCGGCCCTCATCAAATCGATCAGGATTCCCAATTGTCAAAATTGGTAAGGAAGTTGGCGTATTCTCTTCCCGTATTGTCTGTTCTAGAGAATCGTCTCCCTTCATATTCCGATTCGCTGTAATCAAAATCATCTGGTTGGTTTGGGCAAATTGCCAAACGACGCGATCGCTACTATCCATCGGCAACCCAACTTCCTGAAAGGTGAAGAAGCGGATGGTTAATAGGTCAAGCCATCCTTCAGCCGAAAGAGTTCCCCAGAACAAAACAGCATCACCTGTTAAGTTGTAATCAATTAAGAAATTCATCATTCGGCTTCAATCCGGGCTTTCCAGGCTTGAAGTTTTGCACGAAGGGCTTCCTGACCTGGCTTTGGGGGCATCGCTGCGATCTTGGCAAATCGTTCACGATTTCGATCTTCCCAATATTGCCGAATCTCCGCAGCTGTTTGCAGGCATTCTTGGTATTCTGCTTCAACCTCAGCGCGATGAGTATCAATATATGCTAGGGCTAAACGAATCTGCTCATCATTAAGACCCAGTTTTTCACGGATCAGCTTGGATGGGTAATGAGCCTTCCGATAGTCCATCACGTCATAAAGAGTGATGCGTGTACCTGAAATGGTCAATCCACGCTCTGTACGAATGATTGTTGCTTGCCCACCTGATGCCAGAGTCATATCGAATGCTCCTACAAGATTAACTCCATGATACCTGATAAAAAGCTCAAGCTAGATTCAGGATACTGGACTGTTTCAGCTAAAATGAGGCAAGAGAAAATCTCGCGATTAGATTGCTTCGCTATCGCTCGCAATGACAATCATAATGTACTATTTTAGCTGAAACAGGGTGTAGGTTGGCTTAATGTGCGAAACCCAACACAACCAACAGTTACTTTTTTAACGTCAACTCAACTGCTAACAAAAATGTTTGATTTTAATTAAGTTTTCTCAGAGGACAAAGCCATGAAACTATTTAACTCCCAAAATTTTTTAAGTGCTTCCTTATGTTCCTTATTAGGATTGTTAACGCTTTTTGCTGGTTCCTATCCTTTGGTTAAAGCACAATCAGAACCAAAGCTAGGCTGTCAAGCTACTGTTGATAAAATTCTTCAAGAAATTCGTTCTAAAGGGGTTAGAAGAGTTGAATTTAGTGTTTCTAAGGGAACGGCTAATAGTTATAGGACAGGAAATTCAACAAATAAAACTGATGTATTAGATGTTGTTCTAATCGATGATGTAGGTGCTACTACCAGTAATGGAATTGCCATCAGTAATATTTTCGCATCACCAAAGCTTTTAAATAATTGGGCTAACCAAATTGTTAAAAACTGTGGCAATACAGCTATAGTAAGTTTTTGGATATCGCAATCAGATATAAGTATAAATTATTATATTCAACAAGATGGTACAACTATAAAAGAAAAATGCTCTCAACTAGACAATACCTCAGAACCCATTCCTTGGGGATTAGGATTACCAGTAAGTTGTGGGTAAACAATAAATATATTTTCGTAACAGAAAGCTCATGATTCATGGATGATAAGCCGTAATAACCAGACTTCTATCCTCACTATAAATTGCTTCAACACGACGGAAACTAGAATGATTCCACCAGACTTTAATTCTATTTCCCTTGGCTGGAGCAGACCCAACAACGGTATAACCGGCATTGAACATCAATTGTTCAAAAACTTCTGCTGGCAAAATTTTAGATGAAATGGGAGA
Organism: Microcystis sp. M165S2; assembly: GCF_020245885.1. Lineage (NCBI taxonomy): Bacteria > Bacillati > Cyanobacteriota > Cyanophyceae > Chroococcales > Microcystaceae > Microcystis > Microcystis sp. M165S2. Next base: position 6,873 of record NZ_JADBTZ010000094.1, read on the forward strand.
AAGACCATCAATTTGATGCTTATCGAGGGTTATAACTACCTTTATAGGTTGTAAAAATTTGATAACCAGGTAAAACTAAGCTGATACCAGCAAAACTATGTATTGTTCCTGGATAACTTTCTTCTGCATCACTACCCCCCAATCGCCAACAAAAAGAACCCAACCAAATATAAAAGCCTGGAATCAGTGCGTCCATAGAATAGGCAATATCTTTTAACTGAGGGTTAACTCCGTTTGATGATCGCTTTTTTTCGGAAACTTTTATTTTCATTATTTTAAACTTATACTCATTTAAGAACTATACCATATTTTTGTTAGCATTGACGATGACAATTATCACAATGTCCACACTTAAACCCTTTGGTGTGATCGCTGATATGGTAGGTTGGGTTGAGGAAGGAAACCCAACGCTAATCAAAGATATTTGAAGGCCTTATTATCTTCAACCGTCCCATCGAACTAAGACAGTCCAAGCTTAAAAATGGCTTTTAGTTGTCAGCTAAATTTTTTGACCAATTGCGTCAAATTACTTCAAGAGATTTGATTGCGAACGCCACTGAAAGCAGCATAGGCGATCGCTATAGCATCTACAGCATCATTAATAGGCATTTTTGTCAATCCGAATAAATACTTAATTTGTTCGGCCACCTCAGCTTTAGTGGCCTTACCATGGCCGAGATGACATTTCCAACTAGCTTGATGGAGGAAAATCGGTTCAATTCCCCCATCGCGACAGCTAACTAGATTGATAATTCCTAAAGCTTGCAGGACTCCACCGGCTGCCTTGATTTGCCGGTTAAAAAAGGGCATTTCCACGGCAATTTCTCCCGGTTTATATTCTGCGATTAACTCCTTTAAATCCCGTTCAATTTCGATCAAACGCTGGGCAGTAGAAAGATTTTTAGAAGTTTCGATCGTGCCGTAATCGACTAAAATCGGCATTAACTCACTATTATCCCGGAGAATAGCCCAACCGACAATCGCTAATCCGGGGTCGATACCCAACCAAGTAGTCATAGATTAAGCCAAAAAATCTTGGACGATTTGGAGAATTCTCTGGGATGCTTGTCCATCTCCAAAAGGATTAATGGCATTAGCCATACGAGCATAGGCGATTTTATCCCCTAATAATTCTCCCGCTTCTGCTAAAATTTGCTCTGGATTAGTGCCAATTAATTTCGCTGTTCCCGCTTGTACTGCTTCCGGTCTTTCCGTGGTTTCTCGCAATACTAAAACCGGTTTTCCTAAACTAGGGGCTTCTTCTTGAATGCCGCCGGAATCAGTTAATAATAAATAACAGCGTTGAATCGCCCCCACTAACTCGGCATAATCGAGAGGTTCAGTTAAAAATACCCTGGGATGATTGCCCAAAGCGGACTGTATTGGTTCTCGGACGGTGGGATTGCGATGGAGGGGTAATAATAGGGCTGTATCGGCATATTTTTCTAACAACAAAGTAAATCCTTTGATAATATCCTGTAGGGGTTCGCCCCAATTTTCCCGGCGGTGAACCGTGGCTAATAAAACCCGATAATCTGACCAATTTAAGCCCGCAATTTGACATTCTGGGGCGGTTTTGGCTACGGTTAATAAAGCATCAATAACCGTATTGCCGGTGTGGTGAATATTTCCTGTCACCCCTGATTTTTGTAAATTTTCCACGGCTAAAGTAGTGGGAGCAAAATGTAGGGTAGTCAGTTGAGAAATTAGGCGACGATTAGCTTCTTCGGGATAGGGATTATAGATATCATTAGTTCTTAATCCTGCCTCCACATGGGCGATAGGAATTTGTTGATAAAAAGCCGCTAAAGCAGCAGCAAAAGCCGTAGTAGTATCACCTTGCACAATAATTAAATCTGGTTTTATACGCTCAAAAACCGTTTCTAAACCCCGTAAACTGCGGCAAGTAATATCAGTTAAAGTTTGATGGGTTTGCATAATATCCAGATTTTCATCTGCTTTTAAAGCAAATAATTCCATCACCTGCGCTACCATTTCTTTATGCTGTCCCGTCAGAATTACATGGGTTTGAAACTGTTCCGATTCTTGAAAAGTACGAATAACGGGAGCTAATTTAATCGCTTCGGGACGAGTTCCAAGAGTAATACAAATTGATTTCAACATATTATTATCAGTTATCAGTTATCAGTTATCCGTTATCAGTTATCAGTTATTAGTTATCAGTTATCAGTTATCAGTTATCAGTTATCAGTTCACCAATTACTGTTTACTGTTTACTGATCACTGAAAATCGCTTGAATTGTGCTGTTTTGTCATTTTTCACTCGTTTGAGGTTGTTGAACGATAAATTGGTGATAGAGTTGCATTTGCTTAGGATTTAAAGGTCGAGAGATGGTCAAAACTTTTTGTTTAGCTAACTCTTGAGTCATGGTATCCAAAGTTTGAGCGATACGCAAATTATATTCTAATTCTTCCCCGGAAGAAAGCAGATTACTTAAGCCATCAATTAAACGTCTTAAATTCTCGCGAAATTGGGGATCACCAATTAACTCATCGATATCGGAGGTGATTTTTTGAGTATTTTCAAAAGTCACCCTAGCGGATTCGAGAGTTTTTTGCAGTACGACAATTGTAGCAGGATCGTTAATAGTTTTAGTAATTTCTCGTAAATTATTCGATGTTTCCACCGCATTATTCAAAATAGTCTCGATATTTTGCATGACTTGTTTAGTATCAATTTCATCTAAACCTGCATTCAACCTCAGGGCGGTATTATTGAGATTATTAGCGAGACTACCAATACCTAAACTAGCTTGATTAATATTATCGAGAGTATTAACAATTTGTCCCCGATTTTCGCTGAGAACAGCATTAAGATTAGCGACTAATTGGGAAGATTGTTGAAAAGTCCTGCTGATTTGACTGCGATTTTCCTGAACGGTATTATCTAAAGTATTGACAAAACGGGAGGCATTATTAGCCGTATTAGTGACCGAGCGACTGGTGGTAGCTAATTCCAAAGATAGACGAGAGATTTCTCTTTGGGCATTACGGATAGTCTGGGAGGTATCATCGGATAAACGGGCGATTTTTTGAGCTGCTATAGCGGTATTTTTGGTGACATCATTGAGATTACCCACAAATTCAGGACTGGTAAAAGTATCCACTAAACGACCAACACTAGACATTAATTGTGTTCCTGTTGTCCCCTGTAAACGAGTATTATTACAGAGAATTAACTGTTGATCACAGTCGGGACTCAGAGGGTCGAGATTTTTGGCTTCAGCACTTAAAGAAACTAAGGGAGTGATATCGATGGCTGCCTCCCCAATTAATCCGGAAAGATTGGTAGTAACAGTTACCTTCCTAGGCATAACTAAATTAGCAGAAGCTATCTCGGCAATAACCTCCACTTGATTACTCCCAGGGATAAAACTCGTAATTCTTCCCACTCTCACCCCGCGAAAACGCACCGGCGCCCCGACTTGTAACCCTTCCACGTCGGCAAACTCGAAGATTAATTGATAAGTTCTTTGACCAAATCCCCCCCCGCGAACCCAGATAGCGAGCGCCCCAAAGACTAATAATCCGCCTAGGGCAAACAAACCTAGTCTTCCTTCCCGTAAAGCTCGCGAACTCTGCATGATTTTTCTCTCATTCTCGATAGTTCTTAATTTAGCTTAATCTAGCTTAAACGATTGTCCTAATCGGGCCTTCAATGCTGGCGCTAAAAAATTGCCGGATCATGGGATGATCGGTACGATCGATATCTGCCACTAATCCCTGCCATTGCACTTTTCCCTGATAGAGAAATACTACTCGATCGGCGGTGCGTCGGATGGTACTTTGTTGGTGAGAAACCATCACATAAGTGTTCGCAGACCCTGATTTTTCATGGAGAGTCCGCACTAGATCCTCGATAATTGTGGAAGCTATCGGGTCTAATCCAGCGGTAGGTTCATCATACAGCAGTAATTCGGGATTATCGGCCTGATTATCGGGATTAGTGATAATAGCGCGGGCAAAAGCCACCCGTTTACGCATTCCCCCCGATAGTTCCGAAGGATAAAGGTCACTAATTCCCTGTAAACCGACCATTTCCAGGCTTTTTTCCACTAATTCCCTAATTCTGGCTTTTTTTAAATTAGTTTGTTCATAAAGATAAAAACCGACATTTTCCCCGACGGTGAGAGAATCAAACAGGGCCGTTTGTTGAAAAACTAAGGAAGTTCGCATCGCTTCTCGACCATCTTCTAGCAATCCTTGACGCAATTGACCTTTAATACGAATTTCTCCGGCATTTATCCCCGTTAATCCCGCAATTAACCGTAAAACCGTTGATTTTCCTGTTCCCGATGGCCCGATAATTACCAGGGCCTCCCCTCGATAAATAGTTAAATCTAAACCGTCGAGAATAACATTATCCCCGAATCTTTTCGATACTCCTCTCAATTCAATTAACGGTTCTTTCATGAAATCAAGATTAATGTCGCTTAATTATCTTTTGACACTCCCGTCGCTAAAAGCGAGGGATTCTTGGTTCATTGAGTTTCCTTAATCTGGCAGGACGTATCCAACCAAACCAGAGGGAATCTCTCCCCAAGCGTGAGTTCCGGTATGCCCTACCGTACTTAGTCCCTTTTTGAGAATATTGATAGCGGCGTTAATATCTCTATCTTCTACATAGCCACAATGGGGACAAATATGTGTTCTCGTAGATAGAGATTTAGGTACTTTTTCTCCACAGCTAGAACAATTTTGACTGGTATTATGGGGCGATACTGCTACCGTAGCCTTACCGTATTTAAAGCCAAAATATTCTAACCATTGTCGAAAAAT
>NZ_JADBTZ010000095.1:0-11025 GCF_020245885.1 Microcystis sp. M165S2
AATACTACGCTTCTATTTTAGTTGATGATGGATCAGAGTTGCCCAGTCAGTCATCGGACGGTAAAGCCATAGGAATCGATTTAGGACTTAATCATTTTGCTATTACCAGTAATGGCAGTAAATATGATAATCCTAGACATTTAGCCAAACATCAACGTAATCTAAAACGCAAACAACAAAAACTTTCTCGTAAAAAGAAAGGAAGTAACAACCGTCAAAAGGCTAGAGATAAAGTAGCTAAAGTTCACTCTAAAATCTCAAGATGTCGTGAGGATTTTCTCCACAAGCTATCCCGTAAGATAGTTAACGAAAACCAAGTTATTGCTGTAGAAAACCTCAATGTTAAAGCCATGGTACCCAATCATAATTTAGCTAAGGCCATTAGTGATTGTAGTTGGGGAATGTTTTGTACAATGCTTAAATACAAGGCAGAATGGCAAGGAAAAACCTATATTGAAGTTGATAGGTTTTTCCCTAGTTATAAGACTTGTCATGTCTGTCTAAATCAAGTGGGTAGTTTGCCGCTTGATGTTAGAAATTGGACTTGTGAGCATTGTCAGACAACTCATGACCGGGACATAAATGCGGCAATAAATATTCGAGATGAAAGCTTACGGATATTGTCGTTAGGAACTAGCGATACTGCCTATAGAGGGGATGTCAGACCAAAATCTGGGCGTAAGTCCGTCTTGAGGCAATCCCCCGTGAAATAGGAAGCTCTCAACGACCTTGAGAGTAGTTCACATATTGTCATTTACCCTAGCCAAAAACCGCATGATTAGCCATAGTTTACAAGGTCGTTTTCCCAGAAATAATTCCACCCGTCGGCTGCGAGCTTTCCTCCTAAGTCTTTTCGCTGTGGGTATGACCGCTTTACCCCTAAAAGCCGCTGAAGAAATTGAATTTGTCTATACTCCCCTCGTCTTTTCTGTATCAGTAGCATCCCTAGAAAATTTTGCTAAAGAAGGAAAGATTGATGCTAATTTAAAAAGATTTCTTGCCAGAACAACTCCCGAAGCAAGAGAGAAGTTTCGTGAGGCTTTATTAACAAAGATTGACATCGATCCTATTTTACTATCTCGTTTTTTTAATAGTGTGATGGGTGCTGATATGCTCTATCGTTTGGGCAAAGGCATCACCATTGAAGGGGGAATTAATGGTAAATATGCCCTGCGGGGTGCGCTTGTTAGTGCCGCTTTTGATCCAGGAGGATTAACCCTTTTAAATGTGCTGAAAAAATTCCCCAATAATATACAGTTACAGGGGGAAGAAATCCTCGGATTAGCTAAAACCATCGATTATGCGGTTTATGTGGCGGAAATATTTATCAAAGATATGCGCCTCTGGACTGCCGAGGAAACCGCTGCCGTTAAACCAGCGATTAATTATGCCAGTTTACCCGATTTGCGTCAGCGCGGTAGCTTTCAGGTAAAAAAAGAAGTTTGGAACCTAACCGATAGCAGTCGCAATCGCAGTTTATATGTGAATGTTTATATCCCGCAAACTTTCCGAGAAGGCAAAACACCTGTAATTATTTTTTCCCACGGATTAGCCTCGCGACCGGAAGATTATGCCCAAGCAATTGAACATCTAGCTTCCTACGGATTTTTAGTAGCGGCACCGCAACACCCTGGCAGTGATATGAAATACCTACAAGGAATGTTAGGGGGGTATTATCGCAATATTTTTGATGGCAATGAGTTTATTAATCGACCCAAAGATATTAGCTTTGTCATCGATGAATTAGCAAGACGTAATGCTAGTCAATTTCAAGGTAAACTTGACCTAACTAATGTGGGAGTAGCGGGTCATTCCTTCGGGGGTTACGCGTCTCTAGCTGTTGCCGGCGCACAAATTGATTTTGATAATCTCGCCCAAGATTGTAATCGTCCTTACTCCGGGATTAATATCGCTATTTTACTGGAATGTCGCGCCCTAGAATTGCCTAGACAGGTCTATAATTTTCGCGATGAACGAGTCACGGCTGTCTTTGCAGCTAATCCCGTTAACCGCAGTATTTTTGGGGAAAAAGGTTTAAGTAAAATCTCGATTCCTGTCCTCTTGGGTTCGGGAAGTTATGACCCGGCAGCTAATCCAATTTTTGAACAGGCCATTCCTTTTACTTGGTTAAAAACGCCGGATAAATATCTGGCCATGGTGGAGGGACAAGCTCATGTAAATTTTACAGAATTGGATGCAGGAATGCAAAAAACCCTCGAGTCTGTGGTCAATATCACTTTACCCGATCAAAATTTAATCGAGAATTATGCGGGAGCTTTATTGGTGGCTTTTTTTGAAGTTTATATTGCTGATAATGAAAAGTTTCGTCCTTTTCTTCTGTCTAGTTATGCAGAATATCTCAGTCAGGGAAAAAAGTTTAAATTAGACTTTATTACTGCCGCTTCTGACCAGAAATTATCTCAATTAATTGAGAAATTGCGAGTACATCGGCAATAGGCAATAGACACTAATTGCCTTCAGTAGCTAATAACTGAAAAATCTCCCCACTGCCCATCTGCAAAAAAGATTCTTTTGAGTTGTATAATCTCTAAAGGATTAGCGTACTCAAGAAAAAAATTATTTCATGCTCAGGAAAATTAGACTATCATACTTTGGCTTAATTTTAGGCAGTATTTTAACGGTTATCGGGATTATCGGTTATGCCCAAGGTAACGCCACGGTCAATTTAGCGGGGTTTTTCTACGGATTACCGTTATTATTGGGAGGTTTAGCCCTAAAAGCTTCAGAAATCAAACCTATACCCTTCAGTCAACCCACTAGCCCCGAAATCTTGCAATTGCGCCAACAACAGGCTACTATCACCCAAACCAAACTTCGCAAGGATGTCACCCGCTATCGCTACGGACAGGAAGTACATCTGGATGAAGCCCTAGAAAAGCTGGGATTAAGCCCCACGGACGAGGAAAGACCGACTTTAGTGGCAATTCGTGAAACTGCTGTTGATTCCGCCTATTGTCTCACCCTAGAATTTGAATCGCCCCTTTTACCCCTAGAAAAGTGGCTGGCAAAACAAGAAAAAATCGAAAGATACTTTGGACCGGGAATTAGAGCCGAAATTAAGCAAGTTGACGAGGAAAAAATTGATTTAGCCCTAATTACTATCCCTAACACCTAAATGCTCACGCCTATTCACTATGGCTTCCTAGCAATCGCTGCCGTGGCTGCCGGCTTAATTAATGCTCTTGCCGGTGGCGGTAGTCTGATTACTTTTCCGACGCTGATGGCGGTGGGTATCCCACCGGTAATGGCAAATGTGACTAATACCGTCGCTTTATGCCCCGGTTATCTGGGGGCAACTCTCGCCCAAAAAAAAGACCTGCACGGGCAACAAAAACGGATTCAGTTATTGCTACCATCGGCAGTTATTGGCGGCATTATCGGTGGTATTTTGCTGTTAAATAGCAGTGATCAAGTATTTGATCGCCTGATTCCTTTTCTGATTCTTTTAGCGGCAGCTTTATTGGCTTTTCAAGATACTTTACGCTCTTGGTTGCAGCGGCGACAGGGAGATAAAAAGGGCAATATCCCAGAAATTTGGGCGGTTTTACCCATCGCTCTCGCTTCAATTTATGGTGGTTATTTTGGAGCGGGTTTAGGTGTGATCGAATTGGCAATTTTGGGCTTATTTCTCAAGGATAATCTCACGAGATTAAATGCTTTAAAACAGTTGCTTTCTTTGGTGGTTAACGTGGCGGCATCTTGGTTTTTTCTCTTTTCTAATCAGGTATATTGGTCGGCGGCGATAGTGATAGCAATTGGCTCTTTAATTGGGGGTTTATTGGGTGGAAAACTAGCTAGAATTATCTCTCCTAGTTATCTGCGCTGGACTGTGGTAATTCTGAGTATTATTACCGCTACAGTTTATTTTCTTCGTTAACAAAATGTTTGTCAATAAGGTGTTTTATTAATGGAGATTGATAGATTTTTTCCTAGTTCTCAAACCTGTTCTAATTGTCTCTATCATACCAAATCCGCAAGGTGGGCGTAAGTCTATCTTCAGGCATTCCCCCGTGAGTTCAGAAGCCCCGACAATCTGGACCAGCGGGTAGTTCACCCTAAAAAGATTGTCCCACTTCTAAGACTTTCGTTTGCCCGTTGCGAGACAAAATAACCTGTTGACTACCAACTTCCACTAAAGTCCAACCGTTGATAAATTCCCCCGGAGAAATACGCATAGTTATCCCCTTATTATCAAATAAAGCCGAAGATCGATCGCCTAAATCCATCACCCCCACCAGGGTATTTTTAACCTGATTATTGGTAGGAATAACCGCTGCCAACGGCCGATTCACTTGGGGGGCAGCCGGTAATGGTGGCGCGGAAATGTCGGGATTTGGGGGTGTAACCGGGACAAGTTTGGCGGTAGTTGGAGGAGTTTGGGGATAAACGGGAACGTAAATTCTTTCTATGATCTGGGGACTATTATTAACCGGTAAATTAGCAGGGGGTGGTGGTGGAACTGTGGCTACCGGAGAAGGGTTATTTTGGGGATCAGGATCAGGATCGGGGGATGAAGTTTGACCTTGGCGATCGATAATAGCAAGGGATGATTGCAGATAGGCGATAAACTTTTGCTCTTCCTGGGAAATCGGGCCATTTTGAGAGACAGGGGCATTTTTTTGACTGATTAGCCATGCCACCACCCAACCTAGATAGACGCAAGCAATGACAAAAATAACTTTATCTAGGGGCATTCTCGGATTTTCTTCATGGCCCGCTGCCATATTTTTTGCACTCCTCGATCGCTGCTGTCGTTTCGATTCTAACAGGATAGCGCATTGCCAAAAACAATTTTTTAATTTCCCCAAATCCCCCTAGGGGGGATATAGTAGAAAGAGAATGATGTATCTTAATATAAGTAAAGTTTTGTAACAATTCTGAAATACTTTGCTCAACTCTACCCTAGTCCCCAGCAATTCCGATCGCCTGAAACCCCTAGTCCCTAACTGGGAAAAATGTCAATCCGTCTTTTGGACAGCAGCATTTCTGGTATCAGTCCCCGTGTTCGTACAAGCGCCCCTAGTGCGCTACTATCCCGAAATTAGCCTAGGTTTAACCGTTTTCTGGGTGGGTTTAGGGATTTGGCTGCTCAAACAAGCAAAAATCAGTCTTTGGGGGGATTTACTTTTGGGCTTTAGTTGGAGTTGGTTAGCCGGTTCTCTGTACTGGGGTTGGTGGCGTTGGGAACCCTTGATCCATATTCCCATGGAAGCGATCGGGCTGCCCTTTGTTCTCTGGGGATTATGCAAAGGTCGCGGCAAAGTGGGCAATCTTTTCTATCTCGGTTCTTTGTTAGGAACCGCCATCACCGACCTATATTTCTATCTAACGGGACTAATTCCCTACTGGCGACAATTGATGACCGTGGAACTAGACCCCAACCTAGTAGCACCGATATTTGATAACGCCTTGGCCCAAATTCAGACCCCCTGGGGCATCAGTTGGGCGATCGTGCTGCTCAACCTGCTCTTAGCGATCGGTATCTATCCTTTGCAAAAACGGTTATACTATTGGTGGGCATTTAGCGGAGCCGTATTGAGTACAATTTTAGTCGATGGTTTATTTTGGATTACCGCTTCTCTGGCCTAAGGGTTTTCCTGGCTAATTCCCATTTCTACCTACCTACTTAGATATATGAAAATGTCTGGAATGTGAGGTATAAAATGTGTAGTTACTATCACCCATCTATTACTGCTGATCTACCCGTGGATATACTAGGACAAAATCCTTATTTACTACTCCATACCGAGAAGGGAGAGCGTTTTTTCCCTCTCGTGGGGAGACCTTGCTGGACAATCGGACGGGGCAAAGATAACGATATCGTCATTAAAGATCACTGTATCTCCCGCAATCACGCTATTTTACAATCCACGGAAACAGGAGATTTTTATCTGATCGATCTCGGTAGTCGCAATGGAACTTTTGTTAATGGCAGAAGGGTAGCCATTCCCGTGACTATCCATGACAAAGATCGGATCACCTTTGGCAAAACCGCAGTGCAGTTCTATCGTCCTACTCTCACTAATATAGGCAAGCAACCGCGCAATTTAGAATGGGATACCCCCACCTCCCCCCTCCATGAACGTCGCTTAACATCGGTGATGGTGGTGGATATACGAAATTTTACGGCTTTAACGAGGCAATTAGACGAAAAAGTGCTTTCTTCTCTGATTGGCAATTGGTTTCGCCATGCCGGGAGTATTATCCGCAGTTCCGGCAGTTGGGTAGATAAATATATTGGTGATGCGATCATGGCCATCTGGTTTCACGGTCAACAGGAAGTCAATCAAGACGATATCTTGCAAATTTTCCAAGCAATTACCCAAATATACAAGATGACCCGCGCCTTAAGCGAAGAATATCCCTTACCCTTTACATTACGCATCGGTGCGGGAGTGAATACCGGTTATGCCATGGTGGGCAATACTGGCAGCGGTGAACATCCAGATTATACGGCGATCGGCGATACGGTCAACGCCGCTTTTCGTTTAGAGTCGGCTACTAAAGAAATGGGTAGGGATTTAGCTATCGGAACAACTACCTACAGTTATCTCATCGGTTTACCCCATCTCCACCAAGCTTTTGATCAACATACCGTCAGTCTGAAAGGATACGACGATAACACTATTACCTACGGAACCGCTTTCGATGACTTGGATCGTTTCCTCGATGCCAACAGTAGTGAGGAGATGACCGGAATTACAGGATTTGCCAGCAGTGTCGGTTTTCAGGATTTAAATTAAACGGGGAGCAGCCAACTTTTTTGCTGTGATCAGTAAACGTAATCAGTGAAAAGACAGTAGGAAACTTCTATTTAGGGTTTGCTGAATAAATCTAAAAACCTTGTTGGGTAAGAGTTTTAGACTTTTTTTCCCTCAAAAAGTGCCGATCATTGGAGTGATCGGGGGGAAAATTCAGGTACTTTTTCCCTGAAAATTAGGTAATTCACTCCCTCAAAATCAGTAAAACCCTACACCCTACACCCTACACCCCACCCCCACGAAAAACTTTTTGCCGCAAACCCTATTTAATACTGTACACTTAAAACTCAAATCTGATAACTGACGACTGATAACTGATAACTGATAACTGATAACTGATAACTGACCTACTCCTCGGTGGCAGCGAGAACTAAATCTTCCTCCTCCAAGGCGGGAGGACCTTCGATTTCTGCGACTACTTCCGAGACAGTGCGGCCTTCCGCTTCCGCTAGACGTTTTTCTCGGTATTTAATCGCCATTTCTTCCGCTTTTTCAAACACTAACGGGCGATTTTTCAGCATATCTCCTGGTTCGGGTTCTAATTGTTTAGTCGAGAGGGAAATGCGACCTCTTTCGGCATCGAGATCGATAATCATCACTTTTAACTCATCATTGACATTGAAAACCGTGTGGGGGGTGTCAATGTGATCGTGAGAGATTTCGGAAATATGCAGTAAACCACTGACTCCACCGATATCGATGAAAGCACCGTAGGGCTTAATTCCGCGCACGGAACCGATTACCACCTGTCCCACGGCTAAACCGTTCATCTTGCGTTCCACTAAAGCGCGACGATGACTTAAAACCAGACGGTTGCGATCCTCATCCACTTCTAAAAACTTTAAGGGCAATTCCTGACCAACTAAATCCTCTTTCGCCTCTCTGGTGCTAATGTGAGAACCGGGGATAAAGCCGCGGAGACCTTCAATCCTGACTAATGCCCCACCACGGTTAGTGGCAAAAACATTTGAGCGCACGGTAGCATCTTCTTTTTGCAATTGACGCACCCGTTCCCAAGCGCGCATATATTCAATGCGACGGATCGACAGGGTTAGCTGTCCATCTTCATTCTCGTCGGTAAGGATGAAAAATTCCCGTGTTTCGTTAGGTTGTAAAACTTCTTCGGGATTATCGACGCGGTTGATCGACATCTCCTGCACGGGGATAAAAGCGGCGGTTTTAGCACCGATATCGATGAGCGCTCCCCGGGGTTCCATGCTGAAAACAGTCCCAGCGACAACATCTCCCGGACTGAAATGATAATCGTATTTGTCTAGAAGGGCGGCAAAATCTTCATGGGTAAAGCCTATGTTTTTGTTTGCGGTTTTTTGGGTGGTCATGTACGTTGTTTGGGCCTCGGAATTTCCGTAGGTTTTTCCTCCTATGTGATGTACAGTTTCTAAAGAAAGGAGATACCTCCCAATTTAGTTTCTAGGCAGGGCCTAGGGGATGAACTGCCGCATCCGGCTTTCTTGCAGGCAATTCGCCTCAAGAATGACTTTTAAGAATCTAACCAGAGCTTGGGCTTTAAATAGCACAAGGGATCCTAATTATAACTGAATCGGGGACTATTTAAGATGAGGTGATCACGCTGGCTTCTTCCACTTGAGACCAAGAAGGATGAGCGCGTTCAATTTCGGAGGATTGCAGCAGCGCTAAAGCGGCGATAAAGTCTCTAATTCCCTGAAAATTGCCGTAAACCGAAGCAAAGCGCACATAGGCCACTTCCGATTCTTGCCGGAGGTATTCTAGGACTAATTGACCGATCTCCTGACTTGTTACCTCCCGTTTTGAGTCTTGCTGCAGACGGGATTCGATATCATTGACGATCGCCTCTAATCTTGAGGGGGGAATGCCGGTTTTTTCGCAGGCGCGGACGATACCCCGCAGCAGTTTGCAGCGATCAAAAGATTCCCGTTTACCATCTTTTTTAATCACCGTGATCGGCACGAATTCGATGCGCTCGTAGGTGGTGAACCGATATTTACACTGTAAGCATTCACGACGACGACGAATGCTCTGACCGTTTTCGGAGGAACGGGACTCTAAAACGCGACTATCGGTATGCTGACAATTAGGACACTGCATAGGAGGCGCTCGGTGAGGGGAACCTTTAATTTAAGCCTTTAAATACGAAAACCAGAGCCGCTAACCTGCTTTGGACAAGCGGGCGGCTCAGGGAAGAAAATTATTAAGTTAAACGGAGTTAAGAAATTTACTTTTGAATCCGGGGAGGTTCCCGGAAGGCGATGGCGAAGAAAATTACCGCCAAGGCCATAGTTAAAACCAAAATGTAAGCGACGCTTTCCATGGTTGGACATCCTACAAGATTGCTATGACAATCCTATAGTATCAGGAAATGAGCTTTTCGGCTTGTCTGGGGATGTAATCTAGATCCCCAGAATCAGTGGCGATCTATTTAACGCTAACTTTTGCCCCGGCATCTTCCAGTTTTTTCTTGACGGCGGCGGCATCATCTTTGTTGGTGCCTTCTTTAACCGCTTTGGGAGCTGCTTCTACCAGGTCTTTCGCTTCTTTGAGTCCTAAACCAGTCAATTCGCGCACTACCTTAAGGATAGCAATTTTCTTGTCGGCGGGAACTTCTTCAAGAACGACGTTAAATTCGGTTTGTTCTTCCACAGCTTCAGCAGCAGCCGCAGGAGCAGCCCCGGGGGCAGCCATAATTATGCCACCAGTTGGAGCGGCGGCACTAACTCCGAAGGTTTCTTCGATACCTTTGACTAATTCCGCAGCCTCTAAGAGGGTCAGGGTTTTGAGTTTTTCTAAGATTTCAGCTACAGCAGACATGGGTTAGACTCCTAATTGTTTTAAGTGATTGATTGGCGCGGTGTTAGGCCGCTTCTTTTTCTTCTTGACGGGCCACGGCATCGACGGCACGGGCCAAAGATGCGGGAACTTCGTTGATGCTGCGGGCCAGTTTGGTGGCAATGGCGTTGATTGCTCCAGCGGCCTGAGCGATTAACTGTTCTTTCGACGGTAAATCGGCGATCGCTTTGATCTGATCTTCTGTTAACAGTTGACCTTTGGTCCCTTCTTTGAGGACACCGCCGCGCAATTCGGTTTTTTTGCTTTCTTTTTTGAACTCTTGATAGGCCTTGAAAGCTCCACCGATATCCTCTTTTACGAGCAGAAAGGCGGATGTTCCCGATAAAAGGCTTTTCATCGGTTCCCAGCCACTATCCTCAGCGATCGCCAAGCCCATCAAAGTATTTTTGGTGACTTTACAAATCGTTCCCGTGGGGCGCAATTTGCGGCGTAGATTGCTGATTTCGGCGACGGTTAAACCTTGATAGTCGATGACCATCGTTAATTGAGCTTCGCTCAGGGAGGTTTTTAATTCTTCTAGAATTACTCCCTTGCTTTCTCTGCTTCTCCCCATCCCTTGTTCACCTCCTGTATGCGGGGGACCGGTTCCACAGACAGGCGCAAAAATAACCCCTTGTAGCGCCGGGGTTGAGTGGAGAGAATCCAGTTCAGGCACGACCAAGACAGAAAATATCTCTCTTTAGTCTTTTTGGCTGCTGTTTTCTCGCTTTGACCTCGGCAGGGTATTTAAGCTGTTTCGCACCTGCTGTCTTTGGCTTAAGCCAGTCTTTTATTATAACATTATTGCGGGATTTATGTCAAGCCCCAGGAAGGAGCGAGGGAGGCGATCGCATCTAAGACTAAATCCTGTTTTGAAAAGGTAACCGAAAAACTTTTTGCCGCAAACCCTACATATCAGGACAGGAACTCATGCAAGAGGCAAAAGGAGGAATAGATAATCGGTCTTTAATAACCGGATTTAGTCTGAGATCAAAAGTTTTCGTTTTCAGGAGTCGGTCGTTAATACAAAATTAGGTTACAGTTCTTGATCAGAAACGCTGTATCTAATTCAGTCTCAGGAGAAAGTCTTTCTGTTGATTGAGCTTTTTTAATCTAGCTTTTCAAGACGCAGAATCAGCTTGGTTCATTTGTTCGCTTGTGCCACTCTACTTTCTTCGCTTACCGAAATTTTGGGTTAAAGCCCCGTCCTTTTAGGACGGCTTTTTAAACTATATCTTGTTAACTTAACTTTTATTGTGCTATACTGATTTTGTCTAAGTACCCCCTGCGTAAAATGTTTGTCTTAGAGTTTAAAGTTAAAGCTAAAACTCAACAGTATCAAGCCATAGACGATGCTATTCGTACTGCTCAATTTATCCGTAACAAATGTGTAAGGTTATGGATGGATACAAAAGGT
>NZ_JADBTZ010000096.1:0-8900 GCF_020245885.1 Microcystis sp. M165S2
GATCCCCCCAACCCCCCTTAATAAGGGGGGCAATGAGCCGTCAAAATTATATAAAACGGGAGACTTAGCGCGTTATTTACCTGATGGTAATATTGAATATGTAGGACGGATTGACAATCAAGTAAAAATTCGCGGCTTCCGTATCGAATTAGGAGAAATTGAAGCCTTACTCAACCAAAATCAGGCGGTACAGTCTTCTTGTGTGATTGTTCGTGAAGATAATCTGGGGGATAAACGTCTAGTTGCTTACGTTGTACTGCAACCCGAAATCAACCTGACAACTAACGAAATACGGCAATTTTTGCGAGCAAAATTACCTGATTATATGGTCCCAACGGCTTTTGTTTTGCTTGATACTTTCCCCTTAACTCCTAATGGCAAAATAGACCGCCGCGCCTTACCTGTTCCCGATTTACAGAGCCAAGGTGAATATATAGCTCCCCGTAATCCCATTGAAGAAAAAATAGCGCAGATTTGGGCCGAGGTACTGA
The DNA here is from genome assembly GCF_020245885.1 of Microcystis sp. M165S2. Lineage (NCBI taxonomy): Bacteria > Bacillati > Cyanobacteriota > Cyanophyceae > Chroococcales > Microcystaceae > Microcystis > Microcystis sp. M165S2. The sequence goes on from NZ_JADBTZ010000096.1 coordinate 492, forward strand.
AATTAGAACGAGTCAGTATTGAGGATAATTTCTTTGAACTGGGGGGACATTCCCTCTTAGCTACCCAGGTTATCTCTCGGTGTCAGGAAGCTTTTGAAATTGCTTTACCCCTACGTTATCTGTTTGAATCCCCAACCATTGCTCAGTTAAGTGCGGTAATTTTAAAAGAACTGCAAACAGGTTTAGGGTTAAAGCTACCATCAATTGTACCCGTTAATCGAGAGGATGATATTCCCTTATCCTGGGCGCAAGAACGTCTCTGGTTTGTGAATCAATTAGAAGGAGAAAGTGGTGCTTATACTATTGATTTAACCATGCGTTTGCGCGGAAATCTCAATATTAAAGCCTTAGAAAAAGCTTTCCAAGCAATTATTCAACGCCATGAACCCCTACGGACTCAGTTTAAACTCAAAGATAATCAACCAATACAAGCGATCGCCTCCAATGTCAACTTTACCTTACCCGTAGTACAAAGCCAGCCTCTGCAAGTAGAGCAACTGTTGATAGAAGCGGCCTCCGAACCCTTTGATTTAGCTAATGGTTCAGTATTACGGGTCAAATTATGGCAAGTCAAGACAGAGGAATATGTCCTATTATTAGCCATTCATCATATTGCGGCAGATGGTTGGTCAGTAGGTGTTTTAATCGACGAATTATCAGCCTATTATCGAAGTTTCTGCACCGGGACAAAAGCAGATTTACCTGATTTATCAATACAGTATGCTGACTTTGCCCTGTGGCAGCGTCAATGGTTAACCAATGAAGTATTAGACCGTCAATTAAGCTACTGGAAGCAACAATTAACTGGGGTTCCCCTACTACACCAACTTCCCACAGACCGTCCCCGGCCAGCAATCCAAAGTTTTCGCGGTGGGACGGAGCGACTGCAACTAGATAGTCAACTAACGCAACAATTGAAAAAACTCAGTCAAGAGTCCGGTAGCACTCTCTTTATGACATTACTAGCGGGTTTTGCTGTGTTACTATCTCGTTATAGTCAACAAACAGATGTGGTAATTGGTTCACCAATTGCTAATCGTAACCGCACCGAAATTGAAGGGTTAATCGGCTTTTTTGTCAATACTTTAGTGTTAAGATTTGATTTATCTCAAGACCCGAACTTTGAGGATTTTCTCACGCAAGTCAGACAAACGACTCAAGACGCTTACGACCATCAAGATTTACCCTTCGAGATGTTAGTCGAAAAATTACAAATTGAGCGTCATTTAGATCGTAATCCTTTAACACAGATAGTTTTTGCCCTTCAGAATGCTCCTAGTTCTCCCTGGGATTTACCCGGACTAAACATTGAGGAGATACCATCGGGACTTGATTCAGTCAGGGTTGACCTAGAAGTTTACCTGTGGGATGCACCGGAAGGATTGGGCGGTTTTTGCTCTTATAACAGGGATTTATTTGCTGCTGAAACTATTGTCAGTATGATGAATCATTTTAAGAATTTATTAGCGGCAATTGTGGAAAATCCCCAGCAATCAGTGGCCTTGCTTCCCTTATTAACTCCAGAGGAAAATTATCAACTATTAGAAGGGTGGAATGAGACAAAAGCTGATTACTCCTATAACAAGTGTATTCATCAATTGCTCGAGGAACAAGCAGCGCGTACCCCTGATGCAGTAGCAGTAGTTTTTGAAAGTCAACAGTTGACTTATGCAGAATTAAATAGTCGGGCCAATCAACTAGCTCACTATTTACGCTCTTTAGGTGTAGAAACCGAGGTAATAGTCGGTTTATGTGTAGAGCGCTCTTTAGACATGATTGTGGCATTATTTGGCATCCTTAAAGCAGGTGGGGCCTATCTCCCCCTTGACCCCGAATATCCTCAAGAACGCCTACAATTTATGTTAGAGGATAGTCAAGTACCCTTATTACTAACCCAAAGTTCACTGATTGATAAACTCCCTAATTATCAAGCTAAAACTGTATTTTTAGCTGAAACTTGGGAAGAAATTAAACCAATGAACCGGGATAATTTGACAGGGAAAGTGACAGCTTCTAATTTAGCTAATGTGATTTATACTTCTGGTTCTACGGGTAAACCTAAAGGGGTGATGGTTGAACATCAGGGTTTGTGTAACCTTGCTCTAGCACAAATTGATACTTTTGCTGTGTCTTCTCAGAGTCGAGTGCTTCAATTTGCTTCTTTTAGTTTTGATGCCTGTATTTCAGAAGTTTTGATGGCTTTGGGAGCAGGCGCTACACTTTATTTGGCAAATAAAGACAATTTAATGCCCGGCCTACCCTTAATCAAGCAATTACGAGATAATAAGATTACTCATATTACTCTACCGCCATCAGCTTTAGTAGTGCTACCGTGGGAAAATCTTTCCTCTCTGCAAACTATTATTGTTGCTGGGGAAGCCTGTTCTCCTGAATTGGTGAAAAAATGGTCACAAGGACGAAATTTCTTTAATGGTTATGGCCCAACGGAGGGAAGTGTTTGTGCAACGATAGCTAAATGTACGCCGGTTGATGAAAAAATAACTATTGGTCGGCCAATTCCTTATGTCCAAGTTTATATTTTAGATTCTCATTTACAACCGGTTCCTATCGGTGTACCGGGGGAATTACACATCGGAGGAGCAGGGGTAGCCAGAGGTTATTTGAATCGTCCAGAATTGACACAAGAGAAATTTATTCCTAGTCCTTTTGAGGAGCAGGGTCTGATCCCCCCACCCCCCCTTAATAAGGGGGGCAATCAATGGTCAAAATTATACAAAACAGGAGATTTAGCTCGTTATTTACCTGATGGAAGAATTGAATATCTGGGACGAATTGACAATCAGGTTAAAGTAAGGGGTTTCCGTCTCGAATTAGGGGAAATTGAAGCAGTTTTGAGCCAACATCCCCTAGTACAAGAAGCGGTTGTGATAGCTCGCGCTGATCAGACAAGTGATCATGATCATGACCAGCTTAATACTAATTTAGTAGCCTACTTAGTTCCGGCTCTCAAGGATCAAGTATTGCCTGAACAGCTTGCTCAATGGCAGAGTGAATATGTTAGTGATTGGCAAAAAATTTACGAAGAATCCTACAGTAAACCCCAACCTCAAACCGAGGACCCCACTTTTAATATTAGTGGTTGGAATAGTAGTTATACTGGACAAGCTATTCCTGCAGCAGAAATGCGGGAATGGGTTGAGCAGACGGTGAGCCGAATTTTAGGAAATCAACCACCGCAACGAGTATTAGAAATTGGTTGCGGAAGTGGATTATTGCTATTCCGTGTGGCGAAACATTGTCAGGAATATTGGGGAGCCGATTATTCCTCTGCTACCATTAATAACCTAGAACATTTATGTAGCACAATTGAGGGTTTAGAGGGCAAAGTAAAATTATTACACCGAACAGCCGATGATTTTACCGGTATTCCCCAAGCTACTTTTGATCGAGTAGTAATTAACTCTGTTGTTCAGTATTTCCCTAGTGTCGATTATCTATTACAAGTTATCGCAGGAGCAGTCAAGACGATTGCGGATCAGGGTCAAATTTTCTTAGGTGATATCCGTAGTTTGCCCTTACTAGAGCCTTACCACGCCGCGGTACAGTTAGCTCGCGCTGAAGCTAATAAACCCCTTGAACAATGGCAAAAACAGGTGAATCAAAGTGTAGCTACCGAAGAAGAATTGCTAATTGAACCTCAGTTCTTTATCGCTCTTAAACAACGTTTTCCGCGAATTTCTTGGGTAGAAATTGCACCGAAACGGGGTCAGGCTCAAAATGAGTTAACCCAATTCCGCTATGATGTTACTTTACATCTGGATACTGATGTTCAAAAAACGACAATTCCTTGGCTAAATTGGCAACGAGATGGGTTTTCTTTAGGGCAACTACAAGATAAACTGAAACTGGAACAACCAGAATATTTAGGTATCAGGGATGTACCCAATCAACGATTACAAAAGGCGCTACAAATTTTAGACTGTTTAGAAAATCCTCCTGGGGTAACAACGGTGGGAGAATTGCGGCAATTGTTAGGAAAAAATACCGGGATAGGGATTAATCCTGAGCAAATGTGGCAACTGGGAGAACAGTTAGGTTACACTGTTCATCTCAGTTGGTGGGAAGGTAGTCAAGATGGTTCTTTCGATGTAGTTTTCTGTCGCCAGAATGCCATCTTAGAACCGATAATAAGTAAGGTTGATCAACAACCATACCCCAATTTTTGGGATGATGGGACGATTATTCCCAAATCCTGGACTGATTATACGAATAATCCCCTATACGGTAAATTAGTCCAGAAGTTGGTGCCACAGGTGCGGGAATTTGTCCAACAAAAGCTACCTAATTATATGGTTCCCCAGGCTTTTGTTTTGCTTAATACCCTACCTTTGACTCCTAATGGTAAAGTAGATCGGCTGGCTTTGCCTACACCCGATACAGCTACGCGCAATTTGGCTACGGGATTTCTAGCACCTCGTACCCCGATTGAAACTCAAATGTCTCAAATTTGGAGTGAAGTTTTGGGAGTCGAACGTATTGGAATTAAGGATAATTTCTTTGAATTGGGAGGACATTCCTTGTTAGCAACTCAGGTTATCTCTCGTTCCCGCGATCTTTTCTCGGTGGAATTGTCTTTACAAAATCTGCTGGAATACCCAACTATCGCTAATTTAGCCGAAATCATTGAAGTTCTTAGCGTTGCACCGAGAGAAACATCTATGACTGAAACCTTAGAAGATTATGAGGAAGGTGAACTATGAAAACAGTTGAATTTTTAGCTTATCTCAACAGTTTACAAATTAATCTATGGGTTGAAAATGATAAACTACGCTATCGTTCACCCCAAGGAGTAATGACCCCAGAATTATTGGGAAAGTTAAAAGAGCGGAAAGAGCAATTAATTGCTTTATTGCGCCAAAAAGCTGAGGATTTAAGTGAAGCAGAAGTTTATGATGTCGTCATTTGTGGCGGTGGATTAGCTGGTTTAACCTTAGCAAGACAGTTAAAACTGCAAAAGCCGAATATTTCTGTCATTGTTCTCGATAAAATAGCTCGTCCTTTACCAGAAGCCAGTTTTAAAGTGGGAGAGTCAACAGTTGAAGTGGGTGCTTTCTATTTAGCCAATACGCTTCAATTAACAGATTACCTTGAAAAGCAACATTTAGTTAAACTAGGATTGCGATATTTCTTTAACAATAGTGCTACTCATTTTCAAGATAGACCCGAACTAGGTTTATCAGAGTTTCATCTTCCTAATTCCTATCAAATTGATCGGGGTAAATTAGAAAATGATTTACGCACCTTTAATCTCGAAGCAGGAGTAGAATTATGCGAAAATTGTTCAGTTAATGAGATTGAACTCGCCGTTGGGTTACAGCAACATCATAAAGTTGTTTATACTCAAGACAAAGGAAATCATAAAAAAACTAAACTCATTCAAGCTAGATGGGTGGTTGATGCAATGAGTCGCCGTCGTTTTCTGCAAAAAAAATTAGGCTTAGATAAACCTAATAATGCTCAATTTGGTGCTGTTTGGTTTCGGATTGAGGGTCGCTTTGATATCAGCGATTTTGTCCCTAGTAGTGAAGAAAAATGGCATAATCGTGTTCCCAATAAAAACCGTTACTATTCTACCAATCATTTATGCGGTGAAGGTTACTGGGTTTGGACAATTCCTCTATCCACAGGTCATACCAGTATTGGTATTGTCGCTCGCCAAGATATTCATCCTTTAAAGAATTATTATAACTACGAACTGGCTTACCAATGGTTACAGAAAAATGAGCCTACTTTGGCTTTTCACTTAGCCGATAAAAAACCGGAAGACTTTAGGAAAATGCCCAAATATAGCTACTCATCTAAACAAGTATTTTCCTACAATCGTTGGGCTTGTGTCGGTGAAGCAGGGACATTTCCCGATCCTTTTTATTCTCCAGGTACCGATAATATTGGCTTTGGTAATTCCTTAACAACTCAGTTGATTACCCTTGATCTAGAAGGTAAACTGACGCAGGAAAAAGTCAAAGATGCAAATTGCTTTTATCTAAGCTATAGCGATGGAGTAACCTTGAATATTCAAAACGCCTACAATTGTCTGGGTAATGGCATGGTGATGGCAACAAAATTTATCTGGGATACGTTGTCAGGCTGGACATTTAGTGGTTTGATGATGTTTAATTCTATCTACCTTGACCAAGAATTTAGAACGAAAGTTCAACAGATCAATAGCAAATTTTTCCCCCTTTCCTATCGAATGCAGCAGTTATTTAAGGATTGGGCGAATCAATCTTTACATCGGGTTAATTTTGAATTTATTGACTATTTAGCAATTCCTTTTGTCGAGGAACTGCGATCACGAAATTTAAGATACAACCAAACCGAGTCGGAAATCATTGAAAACTATCTCAGTAGCTTAAAATTGTTAGAGGAGGTAGCTCAAGTTATGTTTCACCTAGCTCTAGAAGATACTATGCCAGAAATGTTACCAAAAGTTAGCTCTAATTCTTGGTTAAATGCCTGGGCAATTAGTCTAAATGCTAGTAAATGGGAATCTGATGGACTTTTTGCTCCTAAGAGTGAACCTCGTAATTTAGACCTAATTAAACAACAACTTTGGGAGGCAATTGGTAAGTGAAAGTAGGAGAATTTTTAGCCTATTTAAAGGGTTTAGACATTAAACTATGGCTGGAAGGCGAAAAACTTCGTTTTCAGGCTCCTAAAGGGGTTATGACCCCAGAAATTAAAGAAGAAATCGCTGCCCAAAAAACTGAAATTTTGGACTTTTTAAAGGCGGCAAAAATCCCAACTAATACTGTTGATTTAGAGATTATTCCCGGGTCACGGGATCAGGATTTACCCCTCTCTTTTGCTCAACAACGACTCTGGTTTCTGCAGCAACTTTCTCCCGATAGTCATTCCTATAATCTGTTGGAAGCTTTGCGGTTAGAAGGAAACCTCAATCTATTAGCTTTAGAACAAAGTCTCAGTGAACTGATTCGCCGTCACGAAATTTTAAGAACCACTTTTCCCATGGTAGAAGGGCAACCCATTCAGCGCATTGCTCCCCCTTCACCCGTCAGTTTACCCCTGGAAGATTTACAAGGTTTATCAAAGAATGAACAAACAGAACATCTGCAAGAAATAGCGATTGATCTCTCCTTAAAACCCTTTAATCTAGCCAAGGAATCATTAGTCCAATTTAAGTTAATTAAACTGGGTTCTCAAGAGTATGTATTGCTGTTGAAGATGCACCATATTATTTACGATGGTTGGTCTTTGAGCATCTTCTTTGATGAATTATCTCAACTTTATGCGGCCTTTGTCCAGGGGTTGCCTTCCCCTCTCGCTAAATTATCGATTCAATACGCCGATTTTGCCGTATGGCAACGTCAATGGCTCACCGGTGAAGTCCTGGAACGTCAACTTAATTACTGGCAAAAACAGTTACAAGATGCACCTACTATTTTAGAATTGCCGACGGATTATCCCCGTCCCCCAATTCCTAGTTTCCGGGGTGATGGGCAGGTTTTTCGACTGAATCAAGACTTAACGCAACGCCTCAAACGGTTAAGTCAGGAGTCAGGAGCAACACTATTTATGACTTTACTGGCGGCTTTTTTTGTCCTAATTTCTCGTTATAGTGGTCAATTAGATGTTTTGGTGGGTTCTCCCATCGCTAATCGTAATAGTTCGGCAATTGAGAAATTAATGGGCTTTTTTGCCAATACTTTGGCTTTAAGGGGTGATATGTCGGGAAATCCGAGTTTTATGGAGTTATTAGAACGAGTAAAGCAAACGACTTTATCAGCTTATGCCCATCAAGATTTGCCTTTTGAAATGTTAGTAGAAAAATTACAATTAAACCGAGATTTAAGTCATAATCCTTTGATACAGGTAATGTTCTCACTGCAAAATACTCCCCAATCTGAGGCAAGTTTATCTGGCTTAAAGATGGAGAGTTTGCCTTTATCTGTTGAGCTTAAAGCGCGATTTGATTTAGAGGTTAATTTTTGGGAGGTTGCTGATAGGTTAGAGGCGGTTTGGTGTTATAGTACAGATTTGTTTGCCGCTGGCACTATTAAGCAAATGGGGCAACATTTTCAGAATCTTTTAACTGCGATCGCAGTTAATCCTAAAACGGGAATTTTTGAGTTACCGATGTTAAGTGATGAAGAACGTTATCAATTGTTATCATTGTGGAACGAAACTCAAACAGATTATCCCAATAACAAATGTATTCATCAGTTATTTGAAGAACAAGTAGAACGGACTCCTAATAATATAGCAGTGGTCTTTGACCATGAATCCTTAACCTATTCAGAATTAAATAATCGAGCTAATCAATTAGCTCATTACCTGCAAAAATTAGGAGTAAAACCTAAGGAATTAGTGGGGATTTGTCTAGAACGTTCTTTAGAGATGATTGTGGGATTATTAGCTATTCTTAAA
>NZ_JADBTZ010000097.1:0-2655 GCF_020245885.1 Microcystis sp. M165S2
ATTGGTTCCACTTGCAATACTGCGATTAACCATTTCTGTTCGCATAGGAACAGTGCCAGTAATTGAGAATCCAGACTGAATAAGTCCTTCTAGCATGGTTTCCCAGCCAGTCGAAGCAACAGAACTAGAACTTTTATCCTCTTCAAGTTCATCATTATCATTTTCTGTTTGTTTGAATGCGTAATAAACTGTAACAGGGTAATCAGGATTAGCAGCTTTATAAATTTGAGAAAATACTTCTTTTAGACCCTGTTCAAAAAATTCTTTAGCTTTTTCTTTATTACCTCCGAAGCGATGAGGCGCGGCTATCAGTTCAGGTGTTTTGGGAACGAGTAGCGTCGAAAATAGTGAAGGATAAACCTCAATCAAAACTTTCCTTAACCACACATAGAAAAAATCTGAAAGGTCAGCATAGCCAATATTGTCATAGTATGGCGGATCGGTTGATATGAGTTTTAAACTTGAAGCATCTTTGTGAGGTTCAGTAGCATTATGTTGTATGACCTTTCCTCTAGAAGTGGTTGGAACAGATTCGAGTCCCTTAATCATTCTGTCAAATAAATTTTGAAAACTTCCTGAAGATTCACAAAATACATTACTTTCAGCAAAGTCCCATACCATTGGTATTGCCTGACGAGCAAAAACATTTCTCATTTGTTCGTTACGAGAATGCCAACTACATATACTTGACTGATGGTTAGCTAGTTGATCAACTAGAAAAGCTAAATAAGTCACTACTGCATTTGCATATTCTTCTGTACCACCATCAGCAATAACTTTTTCTCGCGCTTCACTTGCCAAATCGCTAAAAGTCGTCATCGCCACCAATTGACGATTGGTAAAGAGTTCAGCAAAGGTTCTCATTCCATAATTAGGAGTTTTAAAGTCCCTTGGATTATGAGGAAGCGTGGCTTCAGGCATCCATTCTGGCTTTGCCTTTAGGATAACTTCTTCCTGTTCTTCACTTGGCGAAAGATAAATCCTTCCTTTATTTCCTTCTGCTACGATCGCCATTAATTGCGCCCCCATCCGTCCTGCCTTACCCTCAGCACGGACATGATCCAACTTCACATCAGACTCACAAGCAATACACCGCGCCCCCTTGCGGCTCACCGTCCCTTCGGGAGGTTTGCCAGTTCCAGACTTGACAGAGAAGCGAATTGAGGGGGAAGAGGGAAGAGAAGAGAGGGAAGAGGGAAGAGGGGAGGCTACTGTTCTCTCTTCCCTATTACCTATTACCTCATACCTATTACCTATTACCTCATAATCAATCCATGCCTCTTTGCCCTTCTTAGTTGACAAAGCAAACGATCGCACCAAAGGCATTGCACAACCACAGCTAGGGTTTGGACATTTCACCGTCCGCGCCCAAATCCATGCGATTACTGTGTAGGAAGTAGGGGATAGGGAACGGGGAACAGTAGCTTCCCCTCTTCCCTCTTCCCTCTCCCCTCTTCCCTCTCCCCTCTTCCCTCTCCCCCCAAAACCTGTCCCCTATCCCCTATAATCCCCTTCGGATATAAATGCCCAATTCTCTTAAAAGCCTCATCCCGCATCCATGCACCGTAATAGCGCACATCATCCGCCAAACCCTGCGCCCCTTTGTAGGTGAGGGGAAAGAGGGAACGGGTAACAGAATTGGTTAGGACTCTAGCAATCTTTTGCGGAGAGCAGTTAGCATCTTGCTGATTTCCACAATCAGGTTCAGAGTCGGATTCACCTCCTGCGGAGTCAAATAGTCGAGACGCACCGCTAACATCAGAAACGTCTCTGTTTCCATTAACGATCCCTTGGCGATCGCTAGGAAATTGGCGTAGTCCTTGCGAGTTCCCCTTGCGTTTCCTTCCGCTATGTTCGCTGGAACCGACACCACCGCTCGAGTAATCTGACTGGTCATCCGATACATCTCCACCTTTGGAAAGCGATCGCTCAGACGATAAACCTGTACTACCAGATCCATCGACTTCTGCCAAACAATTAGATCCCGATGTGATTGAATTTCGCTCATTTTTCGATCCTCTGTTCCCAGTTCCCTCTTGTCTAACATCTTTTGCACGAGCTAATGGATTTACAGGCGGCAGATCCTTAAACTTGGGTGGAATCTCGATCAAAGCCTTCGTAATCAGCAGCGCTACAGGATTTAGATCGCTCCCATGTGCTTCTAAACCCAAACGCTGTGCCTCTAATGGAATCGAGCCACCACCGCAAAACGGGTCATATACAGGCGGCGGATTACCATTGGTACTTTTGAGAATCTCCGCCCTTGCTTCATTCAGAACATCCTGATTATTGATGTTCTCCCACTTCACCAAACGCTCAATAATCCCAAATAACCTTAATCGCTCAATATTCTGCTCATCCTCAGTCGGAAACTCATCGGGCAAACTCGAAGGATCATCCACCAACGATGCAAACAACACCGCCCGACAAGCCGCCAAAGGTCGCCGCGCCCACCACAAATGCAAGGTGCTAGGATGCCCATGCCGAATCGACTTCTCCCGCGCCGATTCTTTATTAATTGCTTCTAGGGGCAGAGCAACCTCGATGAGTTTCTTTTTGTAAGTCATGACGATTAATTTTTCCGTAACCCGTTCTTAGCAGAACTCATCTATGTAAATGTAAGATTGCTTGTGATTTTTGGCATTATCTCACAAA
>NZ_JADBTZ010000098.1:0-3360 GCF_020245885.1 Microcystis sp. M165S2
GTGTCTTAACCCTTGTTGCAAAGGTACACAGCTTACTTCATTGAGAAAGTCTAATTCTTCTTGTTTTTTCCAATCGGTTAGCATTGAAGAAGTTTGAGCGTAGCCTACTCTTTCTTGCTTTTCGTACCATGCTTGTGTTCGTTCGTGGAGAGCTTTGTTGTAAACCAATCTTACACAGCCCAAAGTGCGCCGCAATAGCGACTCTTGTTCTGGTGTTGGGTAAAATCGGTAAGAATAGGCTTTTTCCATGTCTCACATTCTGGCATATATCGTGTAAATGCGCTAGTATTTAACAGTAAAGCCAACCTAGAACGACGGGGTTTCAGACCCAAATTTTCGATGAGACAATCCGATCGAGAAATAATAATTTTAGCGGCTGTGGCCTCCCTCTTAGCGGTGGTGGCGGAAGTGGCAATCGCTTTTTAGATAAAAAAAACTGATTTATGAGGTTAAAGTCGGGCAAAATTGGCAATCAATGCCGAGGAAAGATATCGATAGAATGCTTGTGACAGGGGCAGCAATTGCGAGCGCCTCGATGAGCGAAATTAAAGCATGAATATTAGTGTAACCGGTCAGGTAAAAAGAATCGAAATAGGCACGGGAACTTGGGCATTAATTGCCGATAACGGTCAAACCTACGAATTAATAGACCCTCCCGCCGAATTAACCCAAAAAAAGGCAAAAGTGACAGTTATGGGTGAAATTCGCTCAGATGTGATGACTCTGGCCATGATCGGGCCGGTTTTACAAGTGATCTCCTTTCAATCCTTGCCATGAAGCCGCGAAATGCTACTTAAAAACGGGCAAAAACCGCTTTTTAAGCCTGTAATCTCGAAAAATTGCCGTAATTGTCCTTCGGCTATCCCAGAAAGAAAAATTGTCAAGAAGACCCTAAAGGTTGATTTTTTCGAGAATAATCTCGAAATTTTGAATAATCATCTACAATGGACAGCAACTTTGTCTTAGGAACATCGGAATCACCTAAACCGATCTATCTGATTGGTTTAACTCGTAGTTACCTAAGTTGGCGTGAGGAGAGGACTGAATGAATTTGCGCGATAATGCTTTAACGATTCTGCAAGAAACGAGTCGAACTTTTTATATTCCTATAAGTCGTTTACCAGATCGCCTGCTCGAGGCAGTAGCCTCAGCTTATCTCTGTATGCGGGCGATCGATGAAGTAGAAGACCATCCCGACCTAGATAACTTCAGTAAATCCCAGATATTAAGACAAATTAGCCTGAATTTACAAGCAGGTACTGAAAATTCCACCAAAGAGGACTTTGCTTTTGGCTTAGTCCATCGGGAGATTTTGCCGGAAGTAACCCTGAGAATTGGCGAATGGGCCCTGTTAGCGCCAGATTCGATCGCCCCCCGGGTTTGGGATGCCACGGCGGCCATGGCCGATCGCATGGCCTACTGGGCTGGGAATAACTGGGATATTCGCAGAGAAATAGAATTAGATCAATATACCTTTAGTGTGGCCGGTGCCGTGGGTTTATTGCTGTCTGACCTCTGGAATTGGTACGACGGCACTCAAACTAATCGCAGTTATGCCATCGGTTTTGGTCGGGGTTTACAAGCGGTTAATATTGCCCGCAACCATGGCGAGGATCTGCGCCGGGGGGTAAGTTTTCTGCCCCAGGGTTGGACAATTATTGATATTCATAATTATGCCCGTCGTAATCTGAAATTAGCCGATTATTACACTCAATCGCTGCCGCAAGGACCAGCACTTGATTTTTGTAAGATTCCCCTCGCTTTAGCCCATGGCACTCTCGAAGTCCTAGCTTTGGGTAAGGAAAAACTCAGCCGCAGCGATGTCATCGCTTTGGTACAACAAATTACCCGTTGACTCTCCCCCGCTAACCGCTCGCGCAGTGTAGCGGGGGATTCTCGGTTCTTAGGCTTTTAACTAGATCGACCTGGTTTCACCGGACGATCCCCGTCAAATCGCCTCCGCGAGCGTTTTCTAACACGGTCAGCCCGACCGCGTTTTTTCCTCGGTTCTCAATTACCTTCGCTGATGCCGTATCTCTTGGTTCGATGTGGCCGCAAGAATCGCATCGGTGAACTCTTTCCGATAACGACTTTTTACCAGTGAACGCGCCACAATTAGGACACTCTTGCGAAGTTCCGTTTTTATCGACCTTAAGATAATATTTTCCCCGTTTCCAAACGACAAACGGTAATATCTCGTTAATAAAACTACCGATACCCGAATCTAGAGATTGTTTTCTAACGATTCCTCTAGACCAGGAAACGAAGTTAATATCTTCAACGAAGATATTATCAGCAATATCACAAAGGTAATGAGCTAGTTTAAAGTGCCAATCTCTACGAGTATTAGACACTTTTTAGACACTTTTTCGTGTAATCTCGCTATCTTCTCTTGGAGTTTCAACCAATTGTTCGAGCCTTTGACTTGATGTTGCAAGCGTCTTTGTAGCAATTTAAGCTTACTCTGTACTTTCAACAAAAATCGAGGGGCTTTGATTAAATCTCCCCGTGAAGTAGCCACAAAACTTTCAATCCCCGCGTCAATTCCTAAACAGGTCTTCCCAGCCGTTATATCGGGAACGGATTCTTGGGACTGGAAGGAAACCGAAACGTAAAATCCCGACGCTTTTCGGATAATTCGAGCTTGTTTAGGCTCAAACCCAGACGGGTACTCCCTAGATTTCCTAATCCGAATTTTTCCCAATTGTGGAAAATTTAAGTATTCGTCACCTAAGAAGTTTTTTGACAGCGCAGGAAAAACAAAACTCCGCATCTTTTTCTTGAATCTAGGAAAGCCGAAGCCTTTCGACTTCATCTGGTCAAACGCTTTATCTAAAGTTTTTAAGACTTGCTGTAAAACTTGAGCGTTAACCGTCTTTAATATCGGATAGATTTTTTTAGCTTCCGTTAGATTTTTGGCTTGAACGAAGTAATTAGGATAGGGTTCATCCGCAGGAATTATGTACTCGGAAACTAGCGAACAGCGATCCGCAAGACACTTTCGAGAGTTCAACCAATCTTTCCGTTCCGAGAGCGCGTAATTGTAAACGCTTTTGCAAACATCAAGAATGTGGATGATCTCCCGTTCCTGTTGTCTGTTTACCTTTAGTTTGTACTGGTAGGTAAGCGTTATCACTGTCGTTAGTTTCGTGATGTACAATTAGATTATAACACTTACCGCCTAATATGTCAACTGATTACAATCATGGATTTCGCTCCGTTTATAGACTTACCGCTCACGTCGTATTCGTCATCAAATACCGGTCATTGCTATTAACAATGAAATCTTAGCCCGACTTAAAGAAATTTTTGTTTCAACGTCACAAAATGGGACAGCACATTACTTGATTTCAACGGTGA
>NZ_JADBTZ010000099.1:0-19882 GCF_020245885.1 Microcystis sp. M165S2
AATAAAGCTGAGAGGGAATCCGAACTAGGGAAGTATTCGGAGGTCTGTGCCAGATTGTGTCTCGGTGCGGTAGTCTCTACTTGCGTCGCCTAAATTGGTCTAGGCAAGCCCCGTCCCTTTTAGGGCGGGGTTAGTGACCGGTGTTTTCTCTAGCATCGATCGCTCACTTTTACTTAGTTGCTTAAGCAAATTTTACCAGGCTGACAAAAAAGCCTGAAAAATCAACATAATAACTTCCTAAATTTTACGATCTAATTGCTCATCAAGATGAAGTGTAACCTAATTTGGTATCGACCACCGACTCCCCAAAACGAAAACTGCCTACCTGATCATCAAGATAACTGCTGTAAGAAACCCGTTTTCTTGATCTGCTGCTAGAATTCAAGTAGATTGGAGGAAAATATATGGAGCCGGCAAACACCTTAGATGCTCTAATGCTCAAAACCATCATCAAGGAAAGCGTCCGCGAAGTTATGCGGGAAGAATGGTTGAAATTATTCGAGATGCTGATTCCCTATGTTGATGATATGGAACAAGCTGACATAGAAGCAACCTTTAATCCTGTTGATTACAAAGACGACGGCTTCGTTGATATTACAGGCTGGTTTAATCGTGAAGATCAGGATCAGTAGATCAGCCAATGAATTTTTGGAGAAACTAGATGCCAATGGCCGAAAATCTGTTTTGACTAAAATTGGTATTCTCAAAACCTGCCTTGAAACTCAAAACGTTTATCCCCCTGAAGAACTTGATATCAAAAAACTTAAAGGTGAGTTAAAAGGATTCTCCATAATTCGTGTTGGCCAAATGCGAGTTATTTTTGAAATCGGCAAGGAGACAGACGAAATCTTTATTTATGAGATTAACTTTAGAGGCAATATTTACGATTAATTAAGCGATTAGCAACGTTCGGATTTACCAATTATTTTCGATACTTCTTTCCGCAGCCATCTAACTTTCAGGGGTTAATTTAGCCAATACTGCTTCTTCTTCGTCAGCAAAGTATCCAGCTTTGAGAGTTCAAAAATGAGAAAAATAGGGATGAAGTTGCCTAAAATCTCTTTATGCTTAGTTCTCCTGACTACTGACTACTGGCTCCTTACTCCTCTCTCTGAGGTTTACTGATTACTGGTCACTGATTACTGGTCACTGATTAGAGAATACCTGCATTAGAAAGACCGAGAACCAGTCCCGCACCGAGAATATGGCCAAAACTCATGGTAGCCAATAATTCCGGCAGACCGAAGCTTTTTTTCGAGGCTAACTGCGGCAAGGGTAAAGCAGGGCCGGCCCCGGTATTTTGGATGGCAAAATAACCGATAACGAACGCTACTAGGTTAGCTAAGGTCATGGTAATGCCGACGGATAAATTCCAGGGAATGGTTTGAGCGGTGGCGAAAAGTAAGGCAGAAGGGATCATTGGCGCTCCAGTCTTGATAAGATTTTGTTAACCACAGGGCATTATAAAAAGCTCTTAACCCGAAACTGCTTTTTGTTTGAATACTTAACAGTTTTTGTAACGTTTTGTGAATAAGATTAAATGCGAATTAAAATTTGCGGCATTACCCAACCGGACCAAGGACGAGCGATCGCTACTTGCGGAGCTACGGCTTTAGGTTTTATCCTCGTACCTAGTTCGCCTCGTTACGTCAAAATCGAGCAAATTAACGCCATTATCGCCGCAATACCCGACAAAATTGATTTTATCGGGGTTTTTGCCGACGAGCAACCCGAAATTATTCAGCAAATAATTATTAAAACACCCTTGACAAGTGTGCAGTTACATGGTGAAGAATCTCCCGAATATTGCCAAAGGTTGCGGCAATTATTACCCGACCGGGAAATTATCAAAGCTTTACGGATTAAAGACAGAGAAAGTTGGGAAAAGTCGGCAATTTACTTCAATAGCGTCGATACTTTACTGTTAGATGCCTACCATCCCCAATTGCTCGGCGGTACGGGACATACCTTAGACTGGCAAGCCTTAGCCAGTTTTTCGCCCCCCTTGCCCTGGTTTCTGGCCGGAGGACTCAACCCCTATAATATTAGTGAAGCTTTAACTCGGCTGCACCCCCAGGGTATTGATGTCTCTAGCGGCGTTGAGCGATCGCCGGGTGATAAAGACCTCAAAAAAGTCGCCCTCTTGCTAGAGCGACTGCAAAAATTCAGGGATCAGTGATCAGTTATCACTGATCAGTTAGAAGGTTTTGGGTTTTAGGGTGTTGGGGTGTTAGGGTTTTAGGGTTTTAGTTGAATTTCCCCATTTCTCCATTTCCCCATTTCCCCATTTCCCCATCTCCGGGACTAGAAGAAATTGGGTTTATGACGGATCAGGTTAAGATACTCCTCGCGGGTTTTTTGCTCGTCTTGGAAGACTCCTAACATGGCGCTGGTGACAGTCCAGGAGCCCGGTTTCTGCACCCCGCGCATCACCATGCACATATGGGTTGCTTCCATGACTACCGCAACCCCTTGGGGGTCGAGAATTTCTTGAATCGCTTCGGCAATCTGACGGGTGAGGCGCTCTTGGACCTGTAAACGACGGGAATACATTTCCACAATGCGGGCCAATTTACTTAATCCGACCACCTTTTGGTTAGGAATATAGGCAACGTGGGCCCGCCCCATGAAGGGTAACATATGATGTTCACAGAGACTAAAGAAGTCAATATCGCGCACTAATACCATCTCATTATGACCTTCATCGAAGATCGCACCATTAACGAGGGTTTCTAGGGATTGTTGATAGCCTTGGGTGAGAAACTGCATCGCTTCGGCCACACGCTTGGGGGTTTTTAATAAACCTTCTCTTTCGGGGTCTTCCCCCACCGAGATCAGGATATTTCTGACCGCATCCATCATCTGTTCTTTGTTTTCGTCGGAAGTTGGATGAATTTGAGCGGTTTTGCCATTGTGGGTGTTGCGATCGGGGCGAGTGGTCACGCGTGCTTGAATAGCGTCGGTTAAATTACCGTTTAAACCGTTAGAAGAAGCTATGGTCATAATGAAGATGCCTGTAGGCGAATTGATTGATAAATAGAAGTATTTCGGGTTATAATGCCCCCGCACTGGGCATAATGGTCATCGTTTCCACTACGGCCTGTTTGGGCAGTAACACCGCTTGCAGAATGGCCTGAGCGATGATATCCGGGGTTAACATGGCCGAGCGATCGAAATCTGCTTTGACGCTATCGCTGTCCCAGATGGGAGTATTGACAGCCCCGGGGATGATAATCGTGACGCGAATGGCGTGAGCCCGCTCCTCGAGGGCTAAAATGCGAGAAAATGCCACTAATCCAGCTTTGCTGACACTATAAGCCCCCCAATCAGGAAAAAAATTATCGGCGGCGATCGAGGAAACATTAACGATCGTGCCTCCCCCCTGTTGACGCATGGCTGGTAAAATCCCTTGCACACACTGGTAAACACTGGTTAAATTCAGATCGATCACCCGCTGCCAGTCTGACAAAGGTGTGTCGGCCAAGGGGTTTGTGTAACCCATGCCAGCATTATTGATCAGGATATCGATCGGTCCGGATTCTTGGGCGATTTTAGCGATACTAGGAGCTACTTCCAGGATATCTGCCAAATCTAAGGGGTAAGCTTGGGCTGATACGCCTAAATCTGCCGCCATTCCCGCCACGGTTGCCAATCTTTGCTGATCGCGACCGATTAAAACCAGATTAATTCCCGCCTTGGCGAAAGCGAGGGCGGTTTCTTTGCCGATGCCGCTGCCGGCTCCGGTGATCAGCGCTCGCTGTTGACGAATAACAGAGTTCATGGTATAGTTTGAAATCTCTTAATTCTTGGTAGTTAGGGCAAAATTTTGGCGGTCGGGGGAACCCTAGAAAAGTTTAAGGGAGTTGGGTTAGATCGGAGCAATTTTTCTCGCACCAAAATTGCTGCAGCCCACCCGGGTGGGGGGAAGCATTGACTATCGGGTAGGTTCAAGATTAAGAATCGTTACAAAATTTTACCTAGCCAATTATAGCACTGTTAAGTCAGGGATCACTAATTTTTGTGTATATCTAGATATCTAACCAGCGAGGGGAAAAAGCGGACTGGTGGGCGAGAATTCTTGAGGCTGTCTTTGTCTGTAACTCCCTCCCCCCGCGCTCAAAACTACTCACCAGAGGAGATGGCAGCGGTGGGTTGAGTGCGATTGACAATCACCACTCGATCGCCGACAACGGGACTTCTAGCGAGGAGAATTCCCTCGTTATCCCTCATTTCCAAGCGGCGAAAATCGAGACTTTGGCAACGTTGAAAAACCGAATTAGCCAATTTATCCTGTTGTGATGCCTCCAGACTATACCAATTATCGCCCAAAATAACTACTAGACGACTAGCCAAAAAATCCGCTTCTACGGTAGAAATAATACCGGCGGGATAACGAGTAGTTAAATCGGTAATTTCCGCTTGAATGGCTGCGACTAAACTTTGTTCGGGAGTTAATCGCGGTTTTGCTTTGGTAATCGGGACGGGAATCGGTGCCTCTGGTGCGATTAATTCTGGGGGAGTTTCGATAATTTCCCCGGCTGCCGGGGAAGGACTAGAGACAACTTCAGGCATATTTTCGGCAATTTCCGCAGGATTTTTCGGTAAACTGACCACAGCTACTAATAGGATAGTGACTAAACTTCCTGTTAACAAGCCGGTAATTAACCAATCAGGAATTTTTTCCCTAATTCCCCCCGGTAAAAGTCGGCGAATTTTGCTCAAAATCGTCGTCCACCACCCTTCCACCTGCTCGAAATCCGGTAAAATATCGTCGATTCCCTCCGCTGCTTCGATTGGAGAATCTGGGGTTAAACTTTGCTCAACTTCTGCGAATTCGTCTGGTTTTAAAGCAGCGGCTAACTGTTGCGTTGAGTTAAGAAGATTATCAACAGCAACTTTTGGGGGTAACACTGTCCCCGTTCCCGTGTTAAGTTGGGAAACGATCGAATTTAACTGCTCGATCGCCTCTTGTAGTCGGATCACTGTTTCTGCTTGGCTGAAATTCTCTCGCTCATTTGGTTGAGTCATAATCTTTGTTAACTCGCTGCCATTCTTTTTCAAAATATCATTCTATGCGCCGTTTTCTCGGTTTTTTAACCAGTATTTTGCTTGTCTTCCTGACTGCTTGTGGTAGTGTCACTCCCCCGCAAGAATTTGCCCCCGACGGAGAAATCGTCGCCAAAGCCCTTTTATTACAATTTCGTCACACATCCGATCGCCTTAGTCAATCTTTACAGATCGATGATCCGCAGGTAAAAATTGCTAAAATTAATGTCACCAGTCTGGAACCGCTTTATGTGGGCAATTTACCCGCTTATCACTTGCAGGGAGATTATGATCTAACTCTACAATTGCCCCATCAAAAAGATAGCAAACAACACAACAATTTTGATCTTTATTTACAAAGACAGATCGAGGGGAAAACTTGGCGTTTACTCGAAGAAGTTGCCTCACAATGGCGCAGCTATTTAGTGAAATAACCGGAAAAAGCCCGGGGATTTTGCTATAGTCTATGATCAACAGCAATGATAATCCTCAAAGGGAAAATTTAGCGATTATGATTACCTGTCCTCGTTGTCAGCACAAGGTCGATAGTCAAGCCTTGCAATGTCCCTACTGTTTTAATATTTTCAAGGCCTATGGTCATCCCGGCATGACCCTGCATCAAGCTGTCACCGGCGAGTTTTTATGCCAAACTTGTCTTTATCATGGCGATGATAGCTGTAATTTTCCCCAACGTCCCTACGCCACCAGCTGCACTTTATACAAAAATAGCCAAATGATAGCAGAAAAAATTCCTCCTCTCCCTCTCCCTAGGGTTTTTAAAAATTGGTGTCTCAGAAATAAGGGATTATTGCTATTATTAACCCTGATTTTGGGCAGTATTGCCCTAGCTTTTATAAACTCACGTCGTTAATTTTCTTGCTGGCGATCAAGCCTTGATATAGCTCTAGATCGAACCAGAAAGTTGTGCCAATTCCCACTTCACTAATCAAATTAATTTGACTATAGTGCTTTTCAATAATATTTTTGACGATCGATAATCCTAATCCCGTCCCTTCTAGGGTATGAACGCGATTTTCTACCCGATAGAAGCGATCGAATATGGCACTTTGATCCTCGGCATCGATGCCAATACCAGTATCGGATACTTCCACGCGAATTTTGGGAGTTTCTTGGGGATTATCTCTGCTTATTTTATAGGCACGAATCACCACTTTACCGCCAGCAGGAGTAAATTTTAGGGAGTTACCGACTAGATTAGTTAATACCTGTAAAAGTAGATCATAATGACCTAAAATTGGTAGTAAATTGGCTTCAATTTCCGAGCTTAATTCTAGTCCTTTATCCCTAGCATTGAGTTGATAGGTTCTTAGGGTTTGTTCGATTAATTGTCCGATATCGATCGCATCTAAGTTATAGTTACGGGAGGATTCTAAGCGAGAAAGATCGAGAACATCATTAACCAAACGAGTTAAGCGATCGGTTTCATGATTAGCGGTTTCTAA
The DNA here is from genome assembly GCF_020245885.1 of Microcystis sp. M165S2. Lineage (NCBI taxonomy): Bacteria > Bacillati > Cyanobacteriota > Cyanophyceae > Chroococcales > Microcystaceae > Microcystis > Microcystis sp. M165S2. The sequence continues at coordinate 6,510 of NZ_JADBTZ010000099.1, forward strand.
AAACTCTCTTTTTTCTGTATCGCTGAGATCCTCACCAAATTCTGTCAGGGTTTCAATAAAAGATTTGATGTTAAATAAAGGGGTTCTTAACTCATGGGAAACATTGCTGATAAATTGACTTTTTGCCTCATTTAATTCTGTTTCTCTGGTGATATCCTGTAGCGTCATGGCAATTCCCCGGACATTCTCCCGATGCTGATCGAATACCTGAGTTAACAAAAGGCGAATTGTCCGGGTTTTCGGGTTAGTTAAAGATAATCTAAATTCTGCTGGGGAATAGTTATTATTTTCCTGATCAATAACAGCATTTTTCTGATTTTGATTAGCCGATTCTTCTGGTTGGAGGGTTTCTCCTGCCGCAATTTGATAGAGAGGTTTAGTTAGTCTAACCGTTAACTCCGAAGGAAAAAGATGTAGAACATTTTGACCGATAATTTCCCGATCTTCCCAGCCAAATATTTCCCGAGCTGCGGGATTAATTAATAATAATTGAAAATTCGTATCTAAGAGAATTGCTCCATCAGCAATAGTGGACATTAACGTATCTAGTTTAGCTTTTTCGGCGGTCATTTCTTCGATATTTTGTTCTTCGTATCGTTCTAACTTTTCCGCCATTTCATTAAAACTGAGAATTAATTCTCCTAACTCTCCTCCCAGGGGTAAATCAACGCGCTGCTTAAAATTTCCTGCTGCAATATTTTTGACCCCGACTAATAACTCCTTGATCGGTTTGGTGATAGTTAAAGCATTAAAAACCGCCCCCAGAATCACCATAGCCCAAATCGAGACAAAAACGGCAATAGTCACATCACGGGTTAGATTAGAAGAAGCGACCACAATAGCGTTAGGATTGATCCCGATCGCTAATACTCCCAAATATTTGCCTTCATGATTTAAGGGAACAAAGACATCGGTTACTTCACCGTCGGGGGTTTTATGCTGACGGACGAGGGGAGTTTCCGAATTTTCGCCATAATTTTCTGGTAATTGAATGCGACGCTCAATCGTCAGGGAGTTCTTAACTTCGGCGGTAGAATAGGGAATGCCGAAAAATATCTGACCCTCCTCGTTAGCGTAGATCAAATAACGCACACTGGAGGTACTACTATAAAAACGGGCTGAAAAACGGGCTAAATCGGTTAAATTGTCCTCAGCAATCAGAGGGGAGACATTAGCGGCTAATAACAGCCCTAAATCCCGACCAAAACGGGTATCATTGAGACGGACATCCTGCTGGATCGTGTTAACCGCCCAAAAGGTTAAACCACTCATCAACAAAGAAACGGCTAAAGTAGCCGCGGCCATTAATTTAGTTTGGAGAGTGAACTCGGACCACCAACGGGCGATCGCTTCTCGGAGAATGAGCAGAAAATTAAACACGGTTAGGCAGGATTAATCGGTGTTCTTGAGGAGTCTATCGCTCAAATCGCGGGTTAACACGATCATCTTAACTCATTATTAAGCTGGTAGCGGTTAAGCTGGCAGTAATCTCGCCTAAGTCTCCGAGAAAGTCAAGAAATGCCCAAAAGCGCCCAGAGTTCTAATTTTAGCTACCCCTGGTACTTCTGTGGTGTAAATACTGAACACACCTAAATTTTGCCGTTGACTAGAGGTTTCGATCGCTGGTTTTAAGATTTGATTTTTGATCAGATTTCTGGCTGCCACTGGTAAAGAATCGATCGAGTCACAGAGACTGATTTTCTCGCAAGCGATTTTGTCGGCATGAGCGAGAAGTTTTTCCGAGGCGTATTCGCTGTAAAGTTCTTGGGGTGGATTGGTAAATCCCATAATCCCCGCTACCACCCCCAAGGCGATCGCTCCCTTGAAGAAATTACCCCCCATAGCTACTTAGCTCCTTAATTTTGTCTTCTCCACTCTATTTTGACAAGACATTTTCGATCTGGCTAGGGAGCGGTGTTAATTTCTTAAGCCAATACCGAGTGCATAGCACTCTAGTACATTTCCCGTGAGACTGCAACTAATTAACAGATAATCACAGTGAGAACAGGCGGTGCTAACGAGATGGTGTTCTAAAATATGCTGTCTTTCGGCAAAATTTCCACAATTAGGACAGCGTACCTGTTGCAGGGTGATCATAGCAAACCTCATTAATTAGTTATCTTTTGTATATAAAGCTAGTTTTTCTTGATCCCAATCGGTTTAAGTCTATTTTTTCCTTGATCCCCATTATGGAGTCGCTCATCTGATCTTGCTAGTAATTTTTACCAAACTTTGCAATTTTTCTTGAAAATTTTAATAATTTCTTTCTGGTGTTTTTTACCGTGATCGGATATGTGTCGGTAATTTTGGGCAAGAGAACCAGTAAGTGAACTTTTAAACTGCCGATCCCTTACTGCTATAATTACGGCTGAGATTATTGATTATCCTATGAAGTACGCTCTGGTTCACGAGTGGTTAACCCCAAAAGCGACGGGGGGATCAGAATTAGTGGTTAGGGAGATTTTACAATGTCTAGAGGCGGATTTATACGCTTTGATCGATTTTGAGTCCACCAATCCCGATAGTTATCTCTATGGTCGCTCGATCGGGACAACTTTTCTGCAAAATTTCCCGAAAGCGAGAAATGGCGTACAAAAATACTTACCTTTTCTTCCCCTAGCGATCGAGCAGTTAAATTTAGAGGGTTATGATGTAATTTTATCCTCCTCCCATTGTGTGGCTAAAGGGGTTTTAATTCGACCGGATCAGGTGCACATTTGTTATTGTCACACTCCGATGCGTTATGCTTGGGATTTAACTTTTGACTATCTAGCTAATAGTAAGTTAGGACAGGGATTACCCGGTATTTTCACCCGTTATCTCTTGCATGGGTTGCGTCAGTGGGATGTGATTTCTGCTAATCGTGTGGACTATTTTCTGGCTAATTCCCACCACACCGCTAGACGAATTTGGCGCTGTTATCGACGGGAGGCAAAAGTCATTTATCCTCCCGTACAAATCGAGCGTTTTCCCTACCAAGAGAAAAAAGAAGATTTTTATTTAGTAGTCTCTCGTTTGGTTAGTTATAAAAAAGTCCCTTTAATTGTGGAAGCGTTTAATCAATTGGGATTACCCCTAGTGGTTATTGGAGATGGTCCACAAATGTCTTTAATCCGACAGTTAGCGAGGAATAATATTCAGATTTTAGGTTCCGTGTCCGATCGAATAGTAGCAGAATATATGTCGAAAGCAAAAGCGTTTATTTATGCTGCTTGTGAGGATTTTGGTATTGCTTTAGTGGAAGCGCAAGCTTGTGGTACTCCCGTGATTGCATTTGCTGCCGGAGGTGCTTTAGAAACCGTGCGAGAGCTGCGGGAAAATTCTCCCCAGGGAACAGGATTACTTTTTGGGGAACAAAATCCCCAATCCTTGCTGGAAGCGGTTAAATATTTTGTTGATCACGGTGATAAAATTGATCCAGAAAATTGTCGGCAACAGGCTAATAGATTTACTCCAGAGGTTTTTAGAAATGCTTACAGTTTGTTTATAGAGGAACAAATTAACTTAATGGTCAAACAATCCTAGCACTATAGCTGATCTTATTTTTTGTATTCTCAATTACGATTCACCCACAAATATGAGAATTTATTTTCACTTTTAGCACAGCCGTTTCTCTGATACATGAGGCTTGTTTTTGCCTCTGAAATGCTTGATTAGCCAAGATTAATCCGTACTTCACCTTTACGAGAAGGCCCTGTCTGATTGACAAAATTAGATAAAAAGACGATACTTGTGATCGAAATAATTACTGGATGAGATTCTATGAATATCCCTCAAAAACTGAGTAAAGATGCTTTGATACTGACGGCCGCTATCAATCCAGGAGCTACACCTTACGTCAAGATGTCCGATCCAGAAGAACGATTGTTTCAGTATTTATGTAGTTTAGTTTCCTGGATTCAATTTTCTAATATTTCACCAATTATTTTTTGTGAAAATACTGGCTATGACTACGACTACAGCCAAATTATTCAAATGGCTAAAAATTTTAATAAACATTTGGAAATTTTATTATTTGTAGGTAATAATGAGTCTTATAAATATGGCAAAGGCTGGGGAGAGGGCAAAATTATTGAATATGTATTTAAAAATAGTAAAGTTTTGCATCAGCAGAATCGTTTTTACAAAATTACTGGTCAATATTTTTTAAAAAATTGCAATGAAATCATCGATTTACACCAAGAATATGATAATATTTTCGTTCAAAGTAAAATTCGAGAACAATACTCCGATAGATTATACAAATATCCTCCAAATATTAGCCCAACTGAAGCTTTAAGAATCACCTATCGCTCTTTAAAAAAATCTTTATTCTATCTCAAAACAGGACAGGGATTTAGTAGACCAAACGTGGATTATCGAATTAAAACATTTTTCTATAAAGCTAACATTAGATTTTTTCAAGAAAATCTTCTAAAATCTTACAAAAAAGTCAATGATCGAGAAGGATATGTTCTTGAAAAAGTTTATTGTGATGACTTAAAAAATCGAGACTTTTTACAAAATTTTCTCCTCAAACCTCAATTTATCGGTCGTTCAGGTACAGGAGGACACTTACTCAGCGGCTTAGATTATGACGAATCTATTAAAACACTAGCGAGAAGCTTAATGACTTAATCAAAAGATAAATTTACCTGCTGGTAAATTATAATAAATTTACCAGCTTGTCGAGTTGAGGGAATTTTGTCAGGACGAGGAGAGAAGAATCACGGCTGCATACTAGGAAAGAATCAAAGTTGTTGCTTATATCGACTCAGGTTAGCGAGGACTGTAGGGTTTTTGTAGAATAAATATAACTTGTGATGACAGAAAAGGGAGGATTATAGCCGTGCCTTGGAATCGAGTTAATCAATGGGTAGAAAGACGCTCTTTAGGGGCCTTAGAATCAGCTTATCAGAGAGCGCTGAAAATTAAAGCGATCGAAGATAAACATTTTGGGGGACAAAAAATTTCCCCGGCTGCCGTGGGAGGAAAAAGTGTTTATGATTACTTTCAAAGTACCCTAGAACGAGAATTATTACAGATACGTCTCGATTTAACTCAAGTGCGTCTGGGTAATTTTCTTAACCCGCAAACTAACCCAGAAAATAATAACATCCTAGAGACTTTAAAGGCGATCGAGGATATTATTGGTAAATATCGCCTAGATTTAGAGGAATTGCTGCCCCCATTACCCACAAATCAAACCCCAAATCTGCCTAATGCCAATCTCACTGGTGATACCCCCAGGGATAAAAATAACCAGACAATTTCTCCTGCAACCAGTAATAAATTTTTTAACTTCCGGCAAGAATTAACCCCAGAATACGAACAAACCGTTATTAAACAACTCCGTACCCTGCGACAACAGCAACGGATTGCTATTCGTTTTATCCTGATTATTATTTTAGTTCCTCTCTTGGTGCAGGTTATTAGTAGAAACTTTATTTTTAGCCCTATTTTAAACTATTTTGGTGTGGATAGAGCGAAAATATCAGAAGTTTATATTTCTCAGGAAATTGGCGAAAAATATCTCAGGGAATTTGCTAGACTTCAAGAAATTGAAGAAATCAAGCACGTTTTAGGAGTAGCAAAAGCAGGGCATGAATCAGAAGAAAATTTTCAAGAACAGGTGCAGGAATTATTTAAAGAAGCGGGTTATGAAAGTCAAGATGGTTGGAAAAACTTACTCTCCGATATTACCGGATTAATAGCCTTTATTGCGGTCTTAATTTTTGGTCGTCAACAATTGGCAATTACGCGAGCCTATGTTAGTCGTTATTTTCTCAGCTTAAATGATATCACCAAAGCCTTTATCTTTATTCTCTTTACCGATATATTTGTCGGGTTTCACTCGGCGGAGGGGTGGACGGTAATCTTAGAAACTTTGTTCCGGCACTTTGGTTGGCGGGAAAATATTACATTTATTAGCTTGTTTGTGGCCACGGTTCCCGTTATCCTAGATACCATCTTTAAACTATTAATATTTAACTATCTGACTCGCAAATCTCCCACCGCAGCGACTATCCTAGAAAAGATGAACCAGTAACGCCCTATGATCCTTAGTATTGCCGATACCTTCATTAAAAGACCCGTTCTGACCACAGTTTGCTCGATTTTAATCGTTTTGCTCGGAGCGATCGCTATTCCCTTTTTACCCCTAGAAAAACTGCCCCAGTTGGCATTTATTCAGGTAGCGGTAAATGCCAACTATTTGGGAACCGATGCCAAAACCGTACAGGATAACGTTACCACGGTACTCGATCGGCAGATTAACGGGACAGAACAGATTGTTTATATGCAGTCCCAGAGTACCAACACCGGACAAAGTACGGTGAATGTCTTTTTCCCAGTGGAAATGGATCGTAACATTGCCCAAGTCTTGGTACAAAACCGTGTCAGTACCGCCGCCGCTAGTTTACCGGAAGAAGTGAACCGGCAGGGGGTGACAACCAATACCCAATCCCCCAGCGTTACCCTTGCCTACGGGATTTCCGCCAAACCGGACGAAAAGGGCAATTATCCCTACGATACGGTCTTTTTAAGTAACTTTGTCGATCGGGTCATCGATGCGGAGATTCGCCGGATCGAGGGAGTTGGTAGTACAACAATCATCGGAGAAAGGGAATACGCCCTGCGTTTTTGGCTTAATCCTGATGCTTTAGCCGCTAGGAATGTATCGGCGGCCGAAGTAGTACAGGCAATCCGAGAACAGAATATTCAGGTGGGTGCAGGGACAATTGGCGGTGATCCCAGTCCCGAGGATCAGCAATTCCAGATCGCCATTCGCGCCGTTGGTAGGGTTGCCACCGGGGAGGAAGCGGAAAATATCGTCGTCAAAGTGGGGGAAAATGGCGATTTAATCCGAATTAAAGACGTAGGACGCGCAGAAATCGGAGCCGAAAGCTACAGTACCGCCGCCTATTTCGACAAATCCCCCGCCGTTGTCTATATCGTCTATCAGTTACCCGGTTCCAACGCTTGGAATACTGCCAAACTGGTAAAAGAAAAAATGGCGGAACTAGAACCAAGTTTCCCCCCGGGGTTAAATATCGCCATTACCCTCGATAATACCGCCTTTGTCGCCGCTTCCCTGGAAGAAGCCTTTAGCACTCTGGTTGAGGCGATTTTACTGGTTATTCTAGTCATTTTTATCTTCCTTCAGGATTGGCGCACCACGATCATTCCGGCGATCGCTATTCCCGTATCTTTGATCGGAACCATGGCCGTCGCCCTGGCTTTAGGCTATTCTCTCAATAACCTCTCCTTGTTTGCCGTCATTCTGGCCACCGGTTTAGTGGTGGACGACGGCATCGTGATCGTAGAAGCGGTATCGGAAAAATTACGGCAGGGAATGCGGCCATTTCAAGCTGCCCTTGATGCCATGGGCGAGTTAACCTCGGCGGTTATTGCTAGTTCTCTTGTACTACTAGCGGTGTTTATTCCCGTCACCTTCTTCCCCGGTACGGTGGGGATCGTTTATCGACAATTTGCCGTCATCATCTCCGCTTCAATTATCATCTCCACCTTTAACGCCCTCAGTTTTTCCCCCACCATGTCGGCGATTATCATGAAAGCGCCCCAACGCACCCGCGGACCCTTGGGACTGTTTTTCGAGGGCTTTAATCGGGGTTTCAACGCAGTTAAAGAGGGCTATCGAAGCTCGATCGAATTCCTGATCCGCATCCGGTTTCTGGTCTTACCCTTCTTTATTGCCGCCCTCTTTCTCACAGCTTGGAGTTATAGCACCACTCCCCAGGGTTTTATCCCCGAAGAAGACCAAGGTTATGCCTTTATCCTCGTGCAAGCACCCCCCGGGGTTTCCCTGCGCTACACCGACCGGGTTATCCGTCAGATTAACGAAGAAATTCTCGACGGTATCGAAGAAATCGATCACTTTGTCGGAATGGCGGGCTTTAGTTTTGCCGGAACTGGCAGTAACCAAGGACTATTTTTTGTCAAGTTAAAAGAATGGTCGGAACGGCCTGGCGAAGATAAGTCGGTTTTCGGGATTCTTAGGAAAATTAACCAACAATTAGCCACTAAAGTCCCAGATGCTCGCGCTTTCGCCGTTAATGCGCCCCCCGTGGATGGATTAAGTTCTACCGGCGGTTTCGAGTTATTTATCCAAAACCGCGCTTCTTTCCCCATGGACGCTTTGATTGCCAACGCTAATAAAGTCATGGCCGAGGCCCGAACAAGACCGGAATTATCGGGAATTTTCACCCAATTTACCACCGACACGCCGATGCTGGAACTTTCCATCAATCGCAACCAGCTACAGGCACAAAACGTCGATATGCAGGCCGTTTTCGCTACCCTGCAAACCTATCTCGGTTCCAACTTCGTCAACCAATTCGTCTTGGGCGATCGCTTGTATCGAGTCTTTGCCCAAGCAGAAGCGGATTATCGTTCTAATCCTGAAGATATTAACCGTCTTTACGTCCGTTCCCGTACCGGGGCCAATATTCCCCTATCGGGTTTAGTTAGCGTCAAACGCTTCACCTATCCACCGATTATCACTAACTTTAACCTCTATCCCTCGATTAACGTTCAGGGTAATCCCGCCCCCGGTTTTAGTACGGGACAGGCGATCGCAGTGATGGAAGATGTTTGTCGGAAAGTCCTGCAGCCCGGTTTCGGTTACGCTTGGACGGGTACAGCTTTCCAAGAAAAAACTTCCGCCGGGGCTGCTCCAGTTATCTTCGGATTAGCCTTTATCGTGGTTTTCCTCGTCCTTGCGGCCCAGTACGAAAGCTACATTGACCCGATTATCATCATGATTACCGTTCCCCTAGCGATCCTAGGTGCCATGGGGGCCTTACTGTTGCGGGCGAATTTCCTACAAGTGGGTAGTCTGTTCCCGGCGGTGAATAATAATATCTATGCTCAGGTGGCTTTGGTCATGTTGATCGGTTTAGCGGCAAAAAATGCGATTTTAATCGTGGAATTCGCTAACCAGTCCCGTACTTTGGGTTTAAGTATTCCCGATGCGGCAGCCCGGGCCTCGACGGAACGCTTAAGACCGATTCTGATGACGGCTATTTCTGGTTTAGTCGGTTTCTTGCCCTTGGTTATCGCTTCCGGCGCTGGAGCGATGAGTCGTTGGTCTCTGGGAACTGCAATTTTAGGCGGTTATCTGATTTCGACGGTGTTGAGTTTATTTCTCGTCCCGGTGTTGTATGTGCTGATCAAACAGTTCGAGGCCCGATTCCTCTCCTCGAAACCCCCGAAAAGTGGCGGTTCTGGCAATGGTAAAACTCCCTCTCTCGGTGGGGAAAGGAATACATCAGAAACCTCCATAGAAGAAGGGGCCATTTCCGCTTTGAAAATCTCTCCTCAGTCAACGAATGACTAGGGTTTTGGGGTTTTGGGGTTTTGGGGTTTTGGGGTTTTGGGGTTTTGGGGTTTTGGGGTTTTAGGGTTTTAGGGTTTTAGGGTTTTAGGGTTTTGGGGTTTTGGGGTATTAGTTGAAATTCCCCCACCTTCCCACTTCTCCCCCGCAACGAACGCGCACGAAGTGGTCTCCCCACTTTCCCCATCACCCCACTTCCCCATCACCCCACTTCCCCACCTCCCCACACCCCACACCCCACACCCTACACCCCACACCCCACACCCATCTCTGATAACTGAAAATAATGAGTCTAGAATCTACTGCTAACGAAGCGATCGCTCATAATTTAGAGCAATTCCTGCTGGTTTTGACCATTTCCTTGAGTGTCGCCACTTTATCGAGAACCGTTGCCTTCCTCCGCAAAATTCCCTACACCCTGCTGTTAGTTATTGTCGGTATGGGTTTAGCTTTTTTAGATTTGCGTCTAGTTAATCTTTCCCCGGAATTAATTCTGGAAATTTTTCTGCCTCCCCTCCTTTTTGAAGCCGCTTGGAATATTCCCTGGGCTAAATTAAAGGCATATTGGGTTACTATCGTCCTTTTTGCCGTTATCGGGGTGATTATCTCCGTTTTGGGAGTCGCTTATCCCCTACATATTTTTGCCAATTTACCCCTATCGATCGCTTTTCTGTTGGGTGCTGCCCTAGCTGCCACCGATCCCGTCTCTGTGATTGCCCTATTTAAAGAATTGGGGGCCAGTAAAAAACTGACGATCCTGATGGAAGGGGAAAGTCTCTTTAATGATGGGGTCGCTGTGGTCGCTTTCGTCCTCTTGGTAGGGATTCCCTTGGGAGTCGATACCTTTTCCGTCCCCGTCACGATCGCTCGTTTCTGCACCTTTGTGGGGATTGGGATCGGTGTCGGTTGCGTGATCGGTTTCGGCATTTCCTACCTTACCCAACGCTTCGATCTGCCTTTTGTGGAACAGTCCCTGACTCTAGTTTCTGCTTACGGAACCTATCTCGTCACGGAAAAATTAGGCGGATCCGGTGTGATTGGGGTGGTAATTGTCGGGATTATTCTCGGTAATCTCGGTTCGCGCATTGGTATGAGTCCCCGTACGCGCTTGGTAGTTAGCGAATTTTGGGAATTTATCGCCTTTTTTGTCAATTCTATCATCTTTTTACTGATTGGCGATCAAACCCGTTTTGAGAGTCTCGGCAGTCATTTAACCGGGATTTTAATAGCGATCGCCGCTATGGTGGTTTCCCGTCTGTTCTCAATTTTTGGACTAGGGGGAATTAGTAACCTAATTACGGGCAATCAGATCAGTTTTAAGGAAAGAACGGTGTTATGGTGGGGAGGATTGCGCGGTTCGGTTTCGATCGCCCTAGCGTTAAGTGTTCCTACTACTATCCCCTACCGTCAAGAAATTATTGACGTGGTTTTTGGGGTGGTTTTATTTACTTTATTGGTGCAAGGATTATCTATACAATGGCTGTTAAATTTCCTCGATCTTATTGGTGATCAACCGATTCGCGCCGAATATTCGGCCTTAATTGCTCGTCAAATTGCTTTAACTAGGGTTGCTAATTATCTGCAACAACCAGAACGTTTTCCCGATATCGATCCCGAATTTTATCGCTACAAAAAAACTCTGGTGGAAGGACAATTAAAGTCCTTAGGCGATCAGTTGCAAAAATTACTACAGCAACACCCACAATTAAAAGATGTGGTAGCCGAACAATTTCAAGATACTTTACTCGATATCGAAGCTAATACCTACGCAGAATTAATTAGAGCCGGTCGTTTAAATGAAAATCTCGTTCCCCTTTTAGTCGAGGTAGAAGCAGAAAAAGAGATGGTTTAATCATCAAGTCATGGAAAATCAAAGAATTTTTGCTAAAAATTGCTGAGTTCGATCGGATTGGGGATGATTAAAAAATTCTGCTGGGGGGGCAATTTCTAAAATTAAACCCTGATCCATAAATACCACTCGATCGGCCACTTCTCGCGCAAATCCTACCTCGTGGGTGACACAAACCATGGTCATCCCCGATTTGGCTAAACTTTGCATCGTTTCCAAGACTTCTCGTACCATTTCTGGGTCTAAAGCTGAGGTCGGTTCATCGAATAACATCACTTTCGGTTGCATGGCCAAAGCGCGCACAATTGCCACCCGCTGCTGTTGTCCTCCCGATAACTGAGGGGGATATTTAAGCGCTTGTTCGAGAATACCGACTTTTTCGAGGAGTTTTGTCGCTATTTCCTCCGCTTGCGCTTTTTTCCAACCGCGCACCCACATCGGTCCGAGGGTGACATTATCTAATACCGTCAGATGGGGAAAGAGGTTAAATTGTTGAAAAACCATCCCGACTTCCTGACGGATTGCCTCGATATTTTTCAGGTTGTGGGACACAGTTATTCCGTCAATAATAATGCGGCCTTTTTGATAGGATTCCAACCCGTTAAAAGTGCGAATAAAGGTGGATTTTCCTGAACCGGACGGCCCCATAATCACGACAACTTCCTGTTTATTAACGGTGAGATTGACTCCCCGCAACGCATGAAAGCGGTTATCGTACCATTTTTCCACAGCTTCGGCAATTATACTCGGTTCACTGTTGTGAGAGTCCATATTTTTGAGAGTTTATTGATTATCTGTATCGGGAAACCACTGTTTCTCAAGAATTTGTGTCAGAGAGTAGGGACAAATTATCGGTAAATTTTTTAATCCTGTCTTTTTTTCGGCAATTAAGCGAGCGTTTTCATAGATATTCCCTAACTCTAGTTCTAGAAATTTAGTTAAATTGGTGGTGAGCTTATCTTCTAATTGTACTCGAAAAGTGATAATCTCTGCTGCCCAATAATTACTATTTCTTGCTCTTTCTGTTGTCCAAAATTGATAGAGTAGGAGATGGATTATTATTGGTAAACTTAAACTTTTAACAGCAGTTTTTTCGCTTCGTACCAAAGCTGCCAACTCCTCGATTAAATGTTCGTAATCTACCCGATCGAACTGACGATTTTTTAATAACTCGATCGTCTCGCTTAACCAGCGATCATACTCCCGTTCATAAAGCTGTTCTAAAGCAAGCATTGTCCTTGATTAAATGGGGAGATTATTAAAAATAACCCGTTCCTAGGAATGATAGCACAAAAGATATGAACGGTACGGGATTAGTGTAAATATTTGTGAATTAATAATGATGACAGTAAAAAATGCTTGACCATGAGGTAAAAAAAAGGTTAAATTATGGTTAGGCTGAGAACCCACACATCCTAGATAATGAGGCTATCATGGAAATCGATAAACTCAAAGAAATTGCTCAAAAAGTTGAAACCTCTCGTTCTCAAATCCAAAACGAACAGGCAACCAAAACAGCTTTTATTATGCCTTTTTTGCAAGCATGGGGTTACGATGTATTCAATCCCATGGAAGTTCACCCCGAATATAGTGCCGATTTAACTGGATTAAAAGGGGAAAAAGTAGATTATGCTATTTGTTTGGACAATCAACCGATTATTTTGATGGAATGTAAAAGCTGTCATCAAAATCTTGAGCATCCTAAACATAGTTCCCAACTGCATCGATATTTTAATGCAACTGGAGCTAACTTTGGAGTTTTAACTAATGGGATTATCTATCGGTTTTATACGGATATCGTCAAGGATAATATCATGGACGATAAGCCATTTTTTGAGTTTAACATTCTCGACTTTGACGACTCTTCTGTTAACGAATTAAAACGATTTTCTAAATCTAGCACTAGCACATCTGACTTCAATTCTGGCAAAATAAAAGAGGCTGCTCGCAATTTATTGTACACCAAAGAAGTTAAAAAAGTGATTGCCCAGCAATTAAATGATCCTTCCCCCGAATTTGTTAAGTTTTTTGTTAGTCATGTATATTCTGGGGGAGCATCTCACCTTTGCAATAAGTAGAAATGCTTAATGATCTCAATAAAAAAGTTAAAAAAGGCAACCATTTAGATAAGCACAGCGATGACGAAGGACTTGCGGTACATTACCAGATTCCCAACTTGCACCAGTAATT